>DATHKS010000537.1:0-2263 GCA_035488975.1 Chitinophagaceae bacterium
ATAGTCAGGATCTTCCACCATGACTTGTACATATAGTTTTTATTGGTGACCATGGACTTGCAAAAGTAAGGCGGAGCTGCTATTAAACATAAAATTCCTTTGTATGAAATTAGCCAATGTGCCAATTTGAAAATGTGCCAATGCTCCTCGGGAAGAGTGCTTTCACAAAGTATCACGCCTCATTGGCACATTTTCAAATTGGCAAATTGGCACATTGGCTGTTAGCTTCACTCTTTCCATAAGAACGGAAACAATATCACCGCCAGCATGATCACCAGGATATCGAGAGCGGCCAGCAACAACAGATCGGCTGAATGGATGACCAGGACAGGATTGAATGCAGCGTTCGATATCTTCATAAGAAGTAATAGTTGCGGCACAATGATAGGAAAGCCCAATACCGCCATGATGGCTGCGTTTTGCTGAGCCCTCGCTGCAATGGCGGCGAGGAATGTAAAGATGAGGCTCAGGCTCCAACCACCAAGCAGCACGAGGCCGATGAAGGCGCCGGCCTTCACCATGGGGTTCCCGAGAAAGAGCGCAAACAGGGCAAGGCTCAGCAGGCTCATGATGAGCATCAGCAACGAATTGAACAGGAGTTTGGCAAGCACGAAACTCGCGGGTGACGCGATGGAATAAAAATACAGCATTCGTCCGCGGCTCTCCTGCAGGAAACTCTTGGCAACGGCATTGATGCAGATGAATAACTGGATCACCCAGAAAAGCCCGTTCCAGACCTTGCTTTCCGGTTCTTCCACCGCAAGGAACAATACGAAGACGGTGGAGGCGATATAGAGAAGTATCCCATAGAAGCTGTATTGTTGCCTGACCTCAAGCAAAAGGTCCTTTTTAAACAGCGTGGCGATATGACGGATGGTTCTCACTCTCTCTTTTCATTATAACATACGCGGCACCGGGGCTCGTACACATCGATGGCGCCAAGCATTACCTGGTCTTCATTCGGGATCTTGCGGTAGGAATAGTTGGCGATATTGCCGCATTTCACACAAATGGCATGGAGCTTTGTTATATAGTCGGCCTTGGCAAGAATGAAGGGCATTTGCCCGAACGGTTTGCCGGTGAAATCCATATCGAGACCTGCAACGATGACACGGATGCCACGAAAGGCCAGCTCGTCGCAGACATTCGGTAGCTCATCGTCGAAGAATTGCGCCTCATCGATGCCTATTACATCGACATCCTGGGCCATCAGCAGGATCTTTTGTGAATTGTCGATAGGAGTAGACTGAATGGCATTGGTGTCGTGCGAAACGATCTGTACCGCATGGTACCTTACGTCGATGGCCGGCTTGAATATCTCCACTTTGAGGTTGGCGATCTTCACCCTTTTCAGCCGCCGTATGAGTTCTTCCGTTTTTCCGCTAAACATAGAGCCGCAGATCACCTCTATCCAACCGCGACGCTCACCCCTTAGACTGGGTTCAATAAACATTGTTAAGATTTAATTTCTGCAACTCGTAATCAATTAATTGGCAAAGTGTTTGTAACTTCAGGACGCTGATTTGGCGAATTAAGAGCTCCGCTCAGCACCCGGATCGGTGGATTTTATAAATAAAATTGTGTAACCCGGGTTATCCTTAATCTTTGAATTAAATCATTTCATCAGCGCTCCAAAAGTAGCAAAATGGAACGAATACAGGCATTGATCTCCAAATTAAAAGAGCAGGCTGAACAAAACGCCGATCCTGCCCAGATGCTGCTTACAGTGCAACAACTCCAGAATGAATTATCGGTGCAACAGGTCCCCCGGACACTCGGCACTTCCAAGGTAGCAGTCGTTCTGCCCGCTTCCATGAATGGTGGTCATTACGACCGGTTTGCCCCCAGACCCGCGGATACTCCCATCATGAAAAAGACTACGGAGACCATCCTGGTAGATGAAGGCGCTCTATCTATTGTCCAGGAGAACGGTCAGCTTGATATGGTCTTCGATCCCATGAGAGAGATACCGACTCTTACACAACAATTAAAGAACAAGGACGATCGCAGATCGGAGGAGCCCGAATCGATCAACGATAAGCTGAAGCAGGGCAAGACGGAATTGATGGAAGTATTGAAGGAGGCGCCAGTGAAAGATCTCCGCAAGGCGATTGGCATCAATGACCGCTTTCTCTTCATCAACGATCTTTTTCGCGGAGATGAGGCGATGTACGAACGCAGCATTAAAACGATCAATAGCTTCAATATTTACCCCGAGGCCGAATACTGGATCACACGCGAGATGAAGGTGAAACTCGGCTGG
>DATHKS010000538.1:0-2772 GCA_035488975.1 Chitinophagaceae bacterium
CGGCAGGGGAGAGCAGGTAAGAAAAGCCAAGTTCAAGATCGCGAAAGTGGCTGAGGTGATGGGTTGGAAGGCCGTTGGCACGAAACTTCTCGATTTTTCGAAGAGTGTGCAAATGGAATGGACGGGGGCGGGGACGAAGCAGCAGGAGCTCTTCTAATAATGTGCCAATGTGCCAATTTGTAAATGTGCAAATTAGGCGTGCTCCGATTTGTAGTGACATTACGAATAAGGAT
Organism: Chitinophagaceae bacterium; assembly: GCA_035488975.1. GTDB lineage: Bacteria > Bacteroidota > Bacteroidia > Chitinophagales > Chitinophagaceae > DATHKS01. Next base: position 234 of record DATHKS010000538.1, read on the forward strand.
CATTTGCACATTTACAAATTGGCACATTGGCACATTACCCAAATTGACTAATTGTTTATTTGGCTGATTTCTTTCTGACGAGTCTTATTGTCGCATTTCTCTCAAAACTACTCGACAACCGGATCTCATGTTTCTTCTCTCCATCGGTGACGATCATGAGCGCCGTATTGGGAGGAATGGAACCGAGGTTGTCGGCAAACATGCTGAGCTCGTTGACCTGCTTACTCGAATCGAGAACGAGATCGAAATGAATGGAGCGCGTACTTAATTTTTGGGAGAACGCGAGTAGCTGTTTATTGAAGAAGACGGAGATCGAGTCGCCATCGATCTCGCCATTGTCATAGAAGTCTACCTTCAGGGAATCCGAATTCACCTCGAGCTCATTCACCACCACATTTTCTCTTTCCTTAAAATGATTTTCCACGACGTAGTTAATCACTTTGCGCTGCAGGATATTTACGGCCGTCAATGTATCGCCGATGGATGGAGTCCATACCTGGTAGGATTCCTTGTACTGCCGGATGGCCTTAAGTACCGAATCCTGTTTGCTGATGTCCGCATCCAGGGTTAGCCTGAAATTCACATCCACGCAGGTATAGCGATACTCGGGAAGGCTCACGAACGCTCCTACGAGCGTAGAGGAGGTCTTTGCCGCACGCAGGGTCGCACGGAGATTCATATTGCAATCGATCTCCATTGAGCTAAGTGAGCCGTGATAGGTGAGGGGTATATTGTAGAGATTCAGCTCGCGCGTCTTGGCGTTGTAGTTGCCCTTGACCTGGAGACTGCGGTACGTATTCTTGAAATAATAATTGAGAATGCCCTTCACGAAGCCTTTTTCCGGCTGGAGTATCATCTCGACCATGTAATTATTGGCCGAGCCGGTCGTCTTTACATTGGCAAACCCATACCAGTACCCGAAGACGGACTGTGCTTGGGAATGAAGTGTGAAGAAGAGGGAAAAAAGCAAGATAAATTTCTTCATATTGCGGGTCTTAGTCAAAAATCATGCTTGTTTTAAACGCCCCGGCGGCCTGATTATTTCAGGAAGCGCTTCATTTCCCTGTCAACATCCTTCTGTTTGATCGATTCCCGCTTGTCATGGAGTTTTTTACCCTTTCCGAGGCCAATCTCGATCTTAACGAGGTTCTTGTCGTTGAAATACATCCGCAGCGGAATAAGGGTGTGCCCCTTCTCCTTCAGCTTGCCTTCGATCTTTTTGATCTCCTTTTTTTGAAGAAGCAGTTTCCTGTCGCGGACAGGGTCATGATTATTGAGATTGCCATGTGAGTACTCCGCAATGTGAAGTGATTTTATCCAGATCTCGCCTTTATGGAGCAAGCAGTAGCTATCGTTGAAACTCACCTTGCCGCCGCGGATCGATTTTACCTCCGTACCGAGCAATACCATGCCTGCCTCATATTTTGCCTCTATGAAGTATTCGTGGAAAGCCGACCTGTTCTTTATCTCTGCCATGCACAAAAAAAGTAAGAGGCGAAATTACCTCTTACTTTGCAAATTCGGGATGTATAATTAATTCTTAAAGTGGCCAAGCACTTTCGTTAACTTCTCTTTCAGTTGTTTTCTTGGGACGATGAAGTCGAGAAATCCATGCTCGAGCAGGAATTCGCTGCGCTGGAAACCCTCGGGCAGGTCCTTCTTGATCGTTTCCTTGATCACGCGTGGGCCGGCAAACCCGATCAATGCGCCCGGCTCGGCTATATTCAGGTCGCCCAGCATCCCGAAGGAAGCCGATATACCGCCGAAAGTTGGATCCGTGAGAAGGGAGATATAGGGGATTTTGGCATCGCTGAGTTGCGAGAGCTTTCCGCTTGTCTTCGCCAGTTGCATCAGTGAGAACGCACTTTCCATCATTCTCGCACCACCACTCTTGCTGATCACCATATAGGTCAGCCCATGCTGAATACAATAGTCTACCGCCCGGGAGAATTTCTCTCCCATCACACTGCCCAGCGAGCCGCCGATGAATTCGAAGTCCATGCACGCGATCACGATCGGGTAACCGCTTACTTTGCCGGTTGCAACACGCATGGAATCCTTGAGGTCTGTCTTCGTCCAGATCTCTTCGAGTCTTTTCTTGTATGGTTTAAGATCCGTGAATTCCAGGTAGTCCTTCGAACGAATGTTATCGAACAGTTCGATGAATTCATTGTTGTCAAAAAGGATCTCGAAATATTCGCTGCTGTCGATCCGGTGATGATACCCGCATTTTGGGCAAACGAAGAGATGCTCGCGCAATTCGACAACGGTACAGATATAGTTGCATTCAGGGCATTTCGTCCAAAGGCCTTCGGGAGTTTCTTTCTTTTCAGACGTCTTTGTATGGATCCCGGTCTTTATCCGTTTGAACCAGCTGCTCTTGGTCTCCTCCGTCTTTCCATCTTCCCCAGCCAGGTTGGCATCGAAATCCTCAAATTGTTTCGCCATAGCCTTTTTAAATTGAGGTACAAATATAGTTAAGTTTAGGGATGAACCACGAAGCGAGACAATTAGCCAATTTGGTAATTTGACAATGTGC
>DATHKS010000539.1:0-2152 GCA_035488975.1 Chitinophagaceae bacterium
GTTCCCATTGGCCAGGTAGCCAATGTTAGCGCCATGGATGCACGTACGCTCAGCATTCAGCCCTGGGAGAAAAATATGCTGCAGCCCATCGAGCGCGCCATCATCAATGCCAATATCGGTGTAACTCCACAGAATGATGGAGCGATCATCCGCCTGTTCATGCCCCCGCTAACAGAAGAAAGAAGAAAGGAACTGGTGAAGAAATGCCAGGCCGAAGGAGAACAATCGAAAGTGGCCATTCGCAGTATCCGCCGGGATGCCATCGAAAGCATAAAGAAACTGGAGAAGAGCGGACTGAGCGAAGACGCCGCAAAGGACGCGGAGGCCGAAGTGCAGCAAGTGACCGACAAGTACATCTCCGTCATAGAAAAACATCTTGGCTCGAAGGAAAAAGAGATCATGGCAGTCTGATCCATCTATTTCTCCGCCTCATCTGCAGGTTTGCGCTTCTTTTCCGGGAAATTAGTCAGGAATACTCCCACGAGTATGATCCCCAGGCAAGCGATCTCCAGCCAGGTCACCGGCTCATCATCCAGGGAGCCCCAGAACAGCGCCACAAATGGAATACCATACGTTACCATCGAGGCAAACAACCCTCCGGCATTCTTCACCAGGATATAAAAGATCGCCGTTGCCAGCGCACTGCCTACCACTCCCAGCAATACCGAACAAAGCACCGACCATTGCATGGCCGCACTGGAGAAATCGAGCTGAAAGAAACCCTGTTGCCACAATACCAGGCCTGCGGGGATAGCCATCATGACGAGCGATACCGCCGCCATATGAACGGGATTGATGCCCTTGAGATAGTGGCTGGCCATGTTTACATTGAAACCATAACTTATCGTGGCTACTATTACGAGTGCCGAATATCCCAGGTTGGCAGTGCTCACATCATTTTTTAAAAAGGTCAGGAGACAAAGGCCGGCGAAGCCAATGAACACACCGAGGATCTTCCTCGAGCGGATGCGGGTGCCGAATACGAGCCACCCAATCACCACCACGCAGATCGGCGTAAGGCAATTCAATATCCCCTCCAGCAAGCTATCGATCTTCATGATGGCTGCGGCAAACAGGAAGGCCGGAAGAAGATTCCCGACGAATCCCGTAAGGGCAAGCACGCCGAGTTTGCGGCGCGAGATCTTATTTAGGGCAAAGATGGCGACGGGTAGAAAAATGAGCCCCGCTGAAAAAATGCGGAGGCCGCCTATCTGGAATGCGGTGAGATGGTCCTTCCCCTCTTTCATGAGGATAAATGAGCTGCCCCAGATGAAACAGAGCAGGATGAAGATCGACCAGTTTAGAAATTTCCTATTCATAAAGATGCGCAAAGGTGATAAATCGCGACGACAGGTTCATGGATTATTTTCTCTTGCAGAAGAATGATGATTACATAACTTTAAAGTATGAGCAAGATAAAACTCGATAAGATAAATACACGGGCGCCGGAGAACATGGATAAGAAGACCACGAAGGAAGCAATGACGGGGCTGCTCGAGGAGGTAAACGAATTGCAGAACCTTCTTTTTGCAGAGAACAAACATTCGGTGCTCATCGTGATCCAGGGAATGGATGGGAGCGGCAAGGACGGCCTGATCAGGAATGTGCTGGGTCATATGAACCCGCAGGGGGTGACTGTTAAGTCGTACAAGGCGCCTTCCCCCGAAGAGCTTTCCCACGATTTCCTCTGGCGCATTCACAGCCATACACCCCCGAAAGGCATGATACAGGTATTCAACCGTTCGCACTATGAAGATATCCTGGTAACGCGGGTACACAAATGGTGCAACGATGAAACGGCGAAACTGCGGATGAAGGCCATCAATGATTTTGAAGACCTGCTCCAGAATCATAATAACACACATATCCTGAAATTTTACCTGCATATTTCGCAGGAGGAACAGCTCGAACGGCTGAAGGAACGGACACTGAATCCGGCGAAGATGTGGAAGTATAATGAGAATGACTTCGCGGAATCGAAACTCTGGGGTATCTATATGACAATGTATTCGGATTGCTTCGACAATTGCGCTTCGCCGCCGTGGATAATCGTGCCGGCCGATCAGAATTGGTATAAGGAATATCTCGTCGCCACCTCGCTCCGCGATCTTTTAAAGGGATTGAAGATGCAGTATCCCGGCATTAAGAAAGA
>DATHKS010000540.1:0-3791 GCA_035488975.1 Chitinophagaceae bacterium
AATTGTGCGTGATATTAGAAATCCCTTGTGTTCCTTGTGGTTTAAAAAAATACTTAAGGGATTAACCACGGAGAGCACAGAGGTTTTCACAACGGGCACGAAGGAATACAAAGAAAACAAAATACATTATTGAAAAGGGGGAAACACTTCGGCTAACACGCCCAATTGGCACATTACCAAATTGTCAAATTGGCTAATTGGCCACCGCTGATTCAATCACCGCTTGCACCCCTTCCACCTTACTACGCGAGGATATCTTGTATTCGTAGGACACGGACTGCCCTGCGGGGAGTTCTTTATCTAATGTATAGCTGACTGTTTTGGAGTCCTTCGCCTTTGGAGTTGTGAGTGTGATGGAGATGACGGCATCCCTGTAATTCACCATGGTTGCCGTATTGATCAGTGTGCCTTCGATCACGGTCTCTCCTCCTGTCGTTGTACGATAGGTAATTTTTCCACTGATATACTTGGCAGGGTTTTGTATTTCGCGTTGACGCAATTCTTCCTTTGCTTCCAGCGGCGTCTTCTCCTGCTCGGCAATCACGGTCGCGCTACTGGCATTCGCCTGTGAATTCTGAAAACGGAATGCCACGAAGGCTACCAGCACTATACAGGCCGCGATGACCGCACCCTTCCACGACTTGCCGACCATATATCCCATGCCTTCAGAGGGAACGGCGTGATAGCGTTCTTCGATAGCGGCACCTCCGGCCACGTATGCCGTATGCAATACGAACAGGGCCAGCCTGATCTCGGGCACCTGTTGCGCCTGGGCCCAATCGGTCATTCCTTCGGTCCATACTGGCGTATCGGGACTGATATGAATCTTCTTCAATTGATTGATGGAATAGGGACCAGCCTGCTGGTCACCCTGGTGGAGGTAGTAGCTTTTCATGATATTGGTTTGAGGTCGATGGCGACCCGGATAACAAAATAGAAAAAATATTGATATAATGCAAGCGAATTTTATGGACTCCTTATTGGTTGAAATACAGGAACCACTAAGGCACGAAGGACACAAAGGGGCACAAAGGAATACAATGAGCCAATTGTGCGTGCTATGAGAAGTCTTTGTGTCCCTTGTGCTTTCTTTGTGTTCCTCGTGGTTAATTGTATTCCTTCGTGCCTCTTCGTGTCTTTGCGTCTTCGTGGTTCAATTCAAGCTCGTGGCATCATTTTTTCTCCAGAAGCAATAAACGATGGCCTCAACTTCAAAGGGAATTTTATGGGTTGGGACCAGCAATAATGTGGTACCCGGTGACAAGCTCTCCTTCCCAATGGCATACCGCGATAAGAGCCGTCTTCATTATTATGCAAGCTTCTTCAATAGTCTCGAGGTCAACCGCAGTTTCTACCAGGTACCGCAGCGTAAGACATTTGAGCGCTGGGCCATGGATGTGCCGGAAGATTTTCAATTCACGGTAAAACTCTGGCGCGGCATCACGCACGCGAAAGGCCTGGCGTATGATGCAAAGGATATTGATACATTCCTGTCCGCCGCCAATGGACTGCAAGCAAAGAAGGGATGTCTGCTGATCCAGTTCCCGGCGAGTATCCGCATTGAACAATTTGCCGCGATCCGGAAATTGCTCACCGAGATCCGTGACGCCTGCACCGGCGATCCATGGCGGATGGCTATCGAGCTTCGTCATAGCAGTCTGTACGTAGACAGTGTATTTGAAATGCTGGATGAAATGAACGCCTCGCTGGTGATGCATGATATGCCGGCTTCTGCCCCGTCAGCCATCAACTCCGCCGCCAACTTCCTCCTGCTGCGCTTTCATGGCATCAAAGGCGATTACCGCGGGGGCTATACGAAGACATTCCTGCAAAAAAAGGCGAAGGAGATCAAAACATGGCTGGCGAAGGGAATGGATGTGTATGTGTATTTCAACAATACGATTGGGGATGCGTTTGAAAATGCGAAGACGTTGCAGCAGTTGGTGAATGGAAATCTATAAAATGAAACAGTATAACTGTTGCTGGTGCGTGAAGACACGCACCAGGGCGTGGAGCCAATTTGGTAATTTGGTAATTTGACAATATGCCAATTGTGCGTGGTATGCGAAGCCCTTGTGTTCCTTGTGTATCCTTTGTGTTTTCCGTGGTTAATTGTATTCCTTCGTGCCCCTTCGTGTCTTTGCGTCTTCGTGGTTCAATTTAGATCATTCAATATCCAGCAACCTCTTCGGCTTCAACTCCAACGCCGTCGCCAGTTCCAGCACCGTCAGTATCGTCACATTGATCTCTCCCCTCTCCATTTTTGATATATCACTATGATCAATGGTACACAACGAAGCCAGCCCCCGCTGTGAAAGCCCCTTGCTCATTCGTAGCTTTTTTAGATTCTCTCCGAATTTCAATAAATATTCGTGTCCCTCCCCTTTCCCCATTGAAAATATATTAACGAAAGGAAAAGGTCTTGGAAAGTTATCGAAATATCGTGGGCTAATAACCCCACGGTCTGATATTTCGTTATATTCGTCACCGCCTATTCATTTTCGCTCACCGTACCCGCATTGAAGCAGAGGTTAAGGCGCTGATCGAAGTCGTGGAGACAAAAACAAATACGCTGGCTGTTGACCGACCCCTTTCCTGGTCATCCGCCGATAGAAACATCTTCCCTCACTCCACCCCGATCGCCTGCCGGCTTCCATGACTACGTTGAACGAAGTTGGACTGAGCATTTCACCGTTAAACCTTCTTCTATGAGGATCACTTACGTGAATAAAGAACTGCATTTATTGCGTGGACAGTTCGCCAAGAAACCGAAAAACCCCGTGTAATAGGGGCCCCTTCCTTTGCCTTTTTTCTAAGGTGAAGGCTACTTTAGTATTCCTCCCGATTTCCATTATTTAAACTGCTGCAATGAAACGTAAAAATTGCTTACTGGCCATACTATGGCCGGTATTGAATGCAACGGCTCAACCCGTACCTGCACCCCATCCGCTCGTTATTGGCGATACCGTTCCCGAAGTCTTCTTCGACAGTGTCCTTCATTACCCGACCGCCACCGCCCGCCTCTCCGATTTCAGAGGCAAACTGGTCATCCTCGATCTCTGGAGCTGCTTCTGTCACCCTTGTCTCTCGCTCTTTCCCCATCTCGACTCGCTGCAACGGAAATATAAGGACCAGCTCCAGGTCCTGCTGGTGAATAGCAAGAGTTCGCTCTATCACGACGACTCACCGAAGATCCTTCGGGTCTTGGAAAAGTTGCAGGCCCGCGCGCGCGTAACCATCGATCTTCCCATCATTCATCACAGTGAGGAGCTCGATGCCTGGTTCCCCGCCAAATCCCTACCACACGAGGTCTGGATAGATCAGCGGGGAGTAGTGATTGCCATCACGGCCTCCTTCGACGTGACCGAGCTGAACATCGAAAGCATTCTCGCCGGTAAAAAGACGGACATGCATTTCAAGAATGATAATATCGTCTTCGACGAAACCCTTCCCCTGTTCATAAACGGAAACGGCGGCGATGGGAACGAGATGAAGTTCCATTCCATACTCACAGGATACATCGATGGGATCGGAGGCACCGGCATTGAGCATGAAGAGGGGGTCACCCGGTATCATTCCCGGAACGCGTCGCTCTTTTCATTGGTGAAATACGCCTACCCGGAATACGCGGAACTTACCGAGCACAGGTTCATCCTCGAATCGGGTAATAAGATCTTCTCGCCGGCTCCAACCGATCCGGCGTTCTACGACAACCTGTATTGCTATGAATTGATAATACCTCTCGCCGATGAAGCCACGCTCCGCCGGTACATGAAACAGGATCTGCAGCG
>DATHKS010000541.1:0-6766 GCA_035488975.1 Chitinophagaceae bacterium
AGCATCTCCCTGACACTTTCAACAACAGCAACCTGCATGCGAACCCTCCCTATAAGGCAGTTCAGCTAGTTCAACCCCCTATCCGTCTACGTAAAACAGATAAGCCTGGTAAATAAATTACCGTGAGACAAATATCAACCGTCAGGTCAATTCCTCCAAGGGAAAATCACCAGGAAAAAAAGTGAAAAAAACTGCAGATGCGCGCGAGCGATGCGGTCGCGGCCGATTTGAGAAGTCAAAATTCAAAAGTAAAAATTCAAAAACCTCAGTCGAAAAGAGTCACAGCCCAATAGTTCACTTCGGTTGAAGGCCAATTCCTGATTCCTTATTCCTAATTCCACCCTTAAAGCATAGCTACTTCACTTAGACAACTTCTCATCCACCACCACAGGATATTCCTTCGTCCCCCTTTGTGTCCTTCGTGTCTCCTATGTTTACAAAGCAAGTAAAGCAAACCGCGAGGACGAAGGAGAATACAACACAAGGATCACAAAGTCTATAAGCAATGCAACTTCGACTAACACGCCCCAATTGGCACATTATCAAATTGTCAAATTGTTCCTTCAGGTCTCAGTGGTTCTCATTACAACTAATCACTCAACACCCATCTTCACTTAATCTCCAATATCCCAAACCTCGTTCGCTTCTTGAAGAGCTTCAGCAAGTCGGAAGTGATCAGGTACCTGGAGTCTGAGATCCTCGATGTGTATCTTGGCATCGAGACATAATCTTCATCCCTATGACTATAAATAGTCTGCCGCGTCAGGTTGCCCTTGGCATCTATCGTTGCGGCGGCAAATACCGATTTCTTGAAGCGCATCATATCGTCCGGGGCCTTCGAGAGATCGCGGTCGATATTATCTTCATCGTCGTTATACAGCAATACCAGCTTGTCTTTATAAATGATCGGGAAGTAGCCGAGGAAAATATCGACTTCCTGCATCTTCTGGTTCTTCGGGACCCTGGTAAACGTGGCCGTTCCATCCTTTCCCAGGTTGACGTTCACGATGTCTCCATAGTAATAGATACGGCGGGTAGAATATGTTTTTGTCTGCGAATTGTAAGAAGAAGAAATCACCAACCGGTAATATTCACTGATCAGGTCTACGCTACCATTGGTCCTGTTCAGGATATAATTAACCTTGAAGTGAGGGTACAGGCCGGCATCTGACTTGCTGTCCGTTCCAAAATTATCCTTATCCACCAGCGTAAGCATATCTCCGGGAAAGGCGACCATCGTGGGATCCTTTACTTCCGTGGCCGAGCCATCGAATGTAGCATAGAATACGCCGGTAATGTTCCCGTTATATTTCCTCTTATATAACCCCGCGGCGGTTATCGTACCATTGTTGTTGTACACCAATTTCGTTCCCTGGATAAAATTATCATTGAGGTTAAAACTGATCTCCTGGGCCTTGGATTGACCCTCGGCATACTTCAATAATTTATAGGTATAAGACGGCACCTTTTCCCCCTCTTCCCTCACCATCTGCCGTGTCACTTCCTTGTCGTAGTGTTTAATAGCCACGAACACTTTTCCATCGTTCGTGATATCCTCGTCATAGATGGAGACATACCTGTCGCCGATCGGCAACTCGATATTACGCAACCAGATATTCTTGAGATCCGTATCGTACACTCCGACGAAGTATTTTTTGTTTTCCTTCTTCCGTTCGGGGCCTTCGACAAATAACAGGATCTTGCTGGAGTCGGCCGAGAGTTTATACGTCGGCTCTGCCTGGTCGTCCCTGCTGTCCGATTCGAAATTCCCCAGCGTGACCTTCCCTTTCGAAAGGAGCGTCTTCTCATCTATGCGGAGCGCGTACACTGAAGTCACCTTACTCTTCCGGTCATAAGAATTATAGATGAAGAAAATGTTGTCGCCGTATTTCTCCAGCCCTTTCAACTCCGCCTCCCGCTCGTCGATCTGTATGGCGGCCTCCTTAAGCGTTACCATATTTGAGTTGACCAATACCAGGCTCGGCTCCGACACTGGCCTGGAAAATATCGACGCGGTAGTATTCTTCAACTTCAGGATAAGATAATTTCCATTGCGTAATGGTATGGCATCGTCGAAGTCGTAGTTCAGACGGGAATTATCCCCCCAGGTTACTTTGATCTTCTGTGCGACAAGAGACGTGGTGAATGATCCGGCAATAATGCAGAGCAGGATAATACGGGCCTTTAAATACATAAGTTCGGTGGTTGAGTCAACCTCAAATATATCCTAATGATTCAATACTTTCAATTTGGATATCAATAAGAGTCGGGCATACCAAAATATTCAATTAGGGAAATATTCAATAATCAATATTCAATGCTCAAGTTGACCCTCGCGCTGATTGAATAATCATATCGTGTAGAAATTGTACCGGATGAGATGATATTCCGATCAGCAGACTCCCCCTGAACATTGAATATTGATTATTGTCCGAAGGACTCCGGACTCCTTCGGAGAATATTTATTTCTCAAACGTGATTATTCTTCCTTGGAAAATGAATGTAGGTCTTGTTTTTTTCTGCCTCCATATTTGCTTTATCTTTAGAAAACCATCATCTAAACTGAATGTCTATGAAACAGCTTTCCTTAATAATTTGTTCCTTCCTCTTCGTCATTTCCCTCGCCGCACAGACCAGGAGATCGATCACAGTGAAAGCCGGCCAGGACATCGCACAGACGTTTTCGCCGAATGGCTTCTATCGTCTCCCGCAGTTTGACCATGCCGTGCTGTACACGAAGACCAAGATCCAGCCCACGCAAAGTCTATTCAATTATAATATTTATTCTGCTACCATACAATTTCTCGGAGAAAATGGCGACACCATGGATCTCATCAACCCTACCTATTTCGATTCTATCGTGGTTGCGGGCCATGTATTCATCTATAAAGAAGGATTCCTGGAGCAGGTGGCCGCTGCTCAATCGGTAAGGCTCCTCAAGAAGACCGTCATCAAACTCGAACCGCAGAGTATCGGCGCCTATGGAACTACCAACTCCACCTCCGCTATCGATAAGATCACCACCTTTGCCATCGGCAACAATGTCTATAATTTCCGGGCCAACCAGGACGTCCTCGTCAGGGAAACCATCGACTGGTTCCTCCTGGATCCCAATGGAAAATTACTGAAGGCCAATAAGAGCAACCTGCTTTCCCTGCTGCAGCCCGATAGCAAACAAAAGGCAGAGACCTTCTTCAAACAGCACAAGACCGACTTCAACAAGGAGGAGCAACTGAAGGAACTCTTTACTCTTCTAAAAAATTAGCCAATTCGACAATTAGCCAATGGGGCGTGCTACGATCAGGAATGACTCTTCTGCTGAGGATCATTGGCACATTGGCTAATTGTCGAATTGGCTAATTGTATTCCTGCTTACTAACCGGGTTTGCAAGTCCGGGAATTTGAGACTACTTTTAAACTTTCAAGGCTCCCTATGCTTCAAAAACTTTTTAACAGCTTCGACCCCGATAAGGAAACTGACCCCCGCTTCGGTGAAGTTGAGATACATTTCAACGAACCGGACAGCAGTTATTACCTGATGAAGGACGTTCTCCTCGATGAAACACATCTTTCATTGACCATTGAATCGAAGAAGAAAGAAAGCACGCCCCAGCAATTCGAGCTCTACAACAGGATCATCACCGGCTTCACCGATGTTCTCAAAGCTGCCTATTCATTTATGGCCAAACAATCTCCCGATGGTGTATCGACCGATCCGTGCAGTAAATACCAGCCGGAGTCCATTTATATCGGGGACCTCGGAAATTTCCATGCCAATTGGGAACTCTCCTTCTTGAACATAGAAGATGGCCTTACGTATTCCATTGTCGAATTCGACGGAACTACTCCCGTTGCAGTCTCCATCGAGGAATGATCAGCTGTCTTTCTTTTTCTTCTTCAAAAATGATTTTGGCGGTACAATGAACAGGCTCGCGTTGATCAATGGAGCGCTTTTTAATCTATTGCGGATGATCACGTCTCCCGAGCCTTTGGGACCATTGGTGAGATTGAAGCGAAGATTCTGCCGAAGCCCGGCCTCCACGCCGAACCAAAGCCAGTCGTGTATCTCCCTCTCGTAATTGATCGTGTACCGCAATTCCGATCTGAACAGGTGTAGCTTGTCATACGCACTAAAAGCCGTGCCCGCGTTGTCCAGCCGGTAGGACGACCCGGCCAGTTCTGCTCCCGCATACCAATAATTCTTCTCATTCTTCGTATAACGGAATCTCAGGTTGATCGGCAACACACTCTCGATGCCGAAGTTGCAGTTGAAGTTCTTGTTGATAGAGATAACCGGAAAGATGGCGGGACTTCCGAAAGTGAAGCCATAGGAGAAGCCGAGGGCGTACGAAAGGTTATCGCTTTGCTTCCAGCCTATGAGCGGCGTGACTGAAAATTTGAGGAACTCCTTCTTTCCGAATTTCTTCGACCCATAGTCGCCATTGAGATCGGCGCTGGTGCGAAGAATGAAGTACTTCCTGTTCTTCGTTGGCTTCAAGAGATAAAAATGAAGTCCGATGCTCTTCAGGGGCCGGTCTTCGAGATCCGCATAGAAGGGGTAGGCATTCGTTGCCGCATCGGCAAACGAGAATTCCTCCTGCGAATATTTGATACCGCCCGCAATGACTATCGACGGTTTGTTGACGATAGGGAAACGCAGCCTGAGGTCGATCCTTCGGTTTCGCCTGATCGTTCCGCTCGCATTGCCAAAGTTTCCCAGTTTGCCTACCGAATGAATGCCGTAGTTTGGCTGGATCTCATACTTTGCGATGATCGCCTTTGCCCTCGGCAGACCCACCACCGAAGGATTGCAATATCCCGTCTCCTTGCTCCACGAAAATATTTCCTGGGAGCGAAGGCGGCCGCACCCGATAATCATCAGGGCAGATACCAGAGTTAATTTTACGAGGCCAGGCATCATAATATGAAATCTAAGTTAGGAGGATTTGACCAATGTAGAGCGTGAATCGTGAAGAGTTGGTTGTGGATACCGATGCATCGGGGTCGGCCCGGAAAACTCTGATTTGACCAGATCATTTGAGCCAGACCCCGCTGAGACCGCAATGTCCAGCGTGAATCGTCAATCGTCAATCGTGAATCGTGAATCGTGAATACAACACACAGTTCTGCGGATATTCGAATCGATCAGAGCGCCTCAATTCACTATCAGTGATCTCGCATAGCACGATACTTGAGCATTGTCCAAAGGACCCCTTTGGGGAATATTGCGTATTGTCCGAAGGACTCCGGACTCCTTCGGACAATATTGAATATTTATTCGAAATAACCCGCCCTTCTCCTTTCGAAAGACTTTTCTGCTGAAGTCTAGACGCAAATCCCATCCACCATAAGTTGGAACTATCTAAAATGCACCACCTCAACCGTTCCATCTTCGCGGCCAATCAGGGCATGCGCAGCCATGTTTATGAACAACCCGGTTTCCACCACTCCCGGCATCATGTGCAGGGTGCTGTTCAAGGCTGGAGCATCGCCAATGCGTTCATACGAACAGTCCAGGATATAATGCCCGTGATCCGTAATGAACGGCTTACCGTCCTTCTCTCTGAGTAGTACGGAAGATGCCGCTGCTGCAGCAAGGATCCGGGACCTGACCTGGCGGTGACCGAATGGGATCACTTCCACGGGCAGTGGAAACTTACCAAGCACTTCTACCAGCTTCGATTGATCGACGATGATCAGTAATTCATTCGCCGCGGCGGCAACGATCTTCTCCTGCAGCAGTGCTCCTCCTCCGCCCTTTATCATCCATCCCTTCGGATCGATCTCGTCGGCGCCGTCGATCGCAAGTACCAAATTGTCCACTGCATCGAGGTCGGTTACTCTGATACCCGCCTCCCTGGCAAGCTCAGCGGTTTGCCGGGAAGTAGGGACGGCAGTTACCTGCAAACCATCGCGTATGCGTTTGCCAAGTTCCTGGATCAGCCAATATACCGTTGTGCCGGTGCCCAGCCCGATGGTCATTCCATGTTTGACCCAATCAGCGGCAAGTACACCTGCATTTTTCTTAATTTCCTCGGGAGATAGCATCAGAATTACACTTAAGATATTTCGTTAAATGTAAGACGATTATTGCATCCCGGCGGTAAATAGGAGACGGTGTTTGCCAGGCAACCGTGCTGCCTGCGGCAATCATATTCCCCCAAATATTCACATCTGCTTTCCGATCATAATTTAAATCCTGGCAATGCTGGCAATACCACCAGAAGTTCTGTACTTTTACAAAAAAAAGCCATGAAGATTTTTGTAGCCGGACTACCTTATGACCTGGATGATGCTGAATTGACCGAGATATTCGAAAAATTCGGCACTATCATTTCCGCTAAGGTCGCTATGGACCGGGAAACAGGAAAGAGCAAGGGGTTCGGATTCGTGGAGATGCAAAACGAGGCCGAGGCGAAGGACGCCATCGAAAGTTTGAATGATATTTCTCTCGGTAAAAAACCATTAGTGGTGAAGGCGGCTGAAGATCGCCCCGGTGGTGGAGGTGGAGGTGGTGGTTACCGCGGCGGTAACAGTGGCGGTGGTGGTGGTTACAAACCAAACAATCCGAATAATCGCAACCGCTATTGAGAACAATTAGCCAATTAGCCAATATGCCAATGTGCAAATTGGCTGTACTATAATTTGATCGTTGCTTATGAATTACAAAGGCAATTAGAAATAGAACTTCACGAAGTACAATTCCAAATCAATTAACTGTCTCGACTATCACGCCCCATTGGCACATTGGCATATTTACCAATTG
>DATHKS010000542.1:0-6286 GCA_035488975.1 Chitinophagaceae bacterium
GAGCAATCTTGCAATGTGATGCGGGGAGGAATAATGATCATGCGACCGCTTTTGCTCCATTCTTCCGGCAGAACGGTGAATCAGAGTAATCGTCGCGTTATTCATATTGAATTTAGTCGGAAATTATTGCCTGGAGGGTTGAATTGGGCCGAGCATGTTGCGATAGCCACCTGAGGACGGCGCGTGGTGTCATGACTTGCATGGCAAAGAAAATTTTGTAAAGAGACTAACACATGAAAGCGACTGCAATATGGTACACTTTTTAAAGAAATATTGGATCAATTTATCGTTGGCCGTTATTTTATCGGTGTTGATTGTTTTATTTATACCTAATGAAGAAAGTCATTATCTGCAGCCGGATGCTGAATCCATAAAGGAGAAGACACGCCTGGTATTGATATGGACGGATGTGGCCATGTTCTCCATCATCCTCATCCTGGTTGTGAGGAATTTTAAAAATATTTCCGAATTCGTTCTTTCAATAGTTGGTATCTTATCTCTTTGTTTGGCGTTCTTCTTTTTTTTTGATTCCGTCTTTCTGTCTGCAACGTTTATCCTGAATAGGCTGAAGAACAAGGGGACTATTGAAAAAAAATATACGGTGACTTATTTTGAAGGTGCAACCGGGCGGCTTATGCTTTACGATGAGGTTGATAAAAAGGGCATCTTCCCGGATGCGCGTTTCCTTGCAAATAGTGATCTGAGAGTGAAAGTGAGGGATACCCTGACGATTTCATTTAAGAAAGGATTATTGGGTTTCAATTTCGATCCCAGAATAGAGAGAATGAATGAGTTTTTGAAAGCCACTTCATCGAAGAGCGATAAAGTCTATTAAGCCATTATATGAAACATCCGGCACTCATACTCCTGCTTTTTATTTCTCTTGCCTCCTGCGAGACGAAGACGGAGACGCATCAGTGGAACCTAAATGAAACTATCGGCTGGAAGCCCGACGTGGATCTCACGGTACTTTATGTAAAATGGAATGGACTTCAACAAGACACAATTCTTTTACAGGACAAGCGGGCGCTGGACAGCAGCATTTTGGAAGCATTGCAAAATGACAGGCTGGGGGAGTTAGCCGGGAATGATTCGGCCGCGGAGACAGACCTTCACTTTGTGGTTGCGAAAGACTACAAAAAAGCACTGAATGCCATTGTGGAAGTGATGAAGGCGCATAACGTGGAGCAAAATGTGAAGGTGATAAGGAGGGAATATGAAGCCGATGATACATGGAAGGATAAGATTGTATATCCCTAACCGGCATGACCGGGTATCTCATTTCCAGTTTGGGCCAAAAGAGGATACCTTCAACTTCGAGAGACTTCAATCACTATCATCATTTAATTACGCAATAGTCAATGGAGCTGGATAATCGAATTTGGTCGACTTTGGAGGGTGGCTCCAGAATTCCTTATAATGCCGCCAGGCCCCTGAGGATGTTGGGCGAGGCCACCAAGCCGGATGAATTTGAGAATATCTTCACCGAACTGTGGGAGAATCTTCATCACCAGGGAAACGTGGGGTTGGCCTCCTACCTGGCCGTACCGCACCTGGTGTCTGTCTGTATCGAAAAGCGATCATTCGATTGGAACTTCATCGGGTTGTGCCTGGTGATAGAGCAGTGCAGGATTAGTGGGAGTAATCCGGAACTTCCCATGGAATACGAGCATTTCTATTTCGATGGGCTGGCCCGGTTTGAGAAGTATTTGCTATTAAACTTCAAGAGTATTGCCGACCGGACTGCATTGCGAATGGCATTGGCATTGTTTGCGACACTGAACGGGCAACCTGGTTTAGGTAAGGCGATCGAGAAACGTGAGTGGTGAATCGTCAATCGTGAATAGCGGCAGTCTTAAAATTGCTCAAATCAGTCAGTGTCTTCCAAATGCCGTCGAGACATTTAGGGAAAATACAAAAGTAGGAGACTATTCACGATTGACGATTGACGATTGACGACTATCGATTGACAATTCACGATTCACGAGTAACTACAGTATCTTGATTTGAACAAACCCTCCCTGCAACCCCTCTCCCGAAGCCCTCACCGTCAATTCTCCCTTCTTCAAAAAAGTTTCTGCCACCGCCAGGCAACGGCCATGGAATGATTTCCTATTTGTACTCTGAAATGATTCGAGATCTGTTTGATTGCCATTGTCCGTACCCACGATCCTTCCACCTTCAACAATAAAACTGATGAGATTGTCCGCATCCGGTACGAGATTCCCCTCCTTATCCACCACCTTCACCGAGATAAAAGCCAGCTCATCATTCTTATAGTCAATGCTGCTGTGATCGGTTTCCAGTATGATCTTCGCCGGCTTGCCCGCAGTCCTTATTTCTTTCTCCAATACAGTCTTTCCATTCTTGCGACTGATCGCCTTAAGCAAACCCGCATGGAAGGGAACGCTCCAACTCACATGGAACTCACCGGCCTTCCTGGTTCTCTTGCCCAACGATTGACCATCCAGGTATAACTCCACCTCATCGGCTTCGTTATAGTAGGCCCAGACATCTACCTGTTGTCCTTCCGCCCAGTTCCAATGCGGCAGCAGATGCAGCACCGGCTTATTCGTCCACACACTCTGATACATATAATACACGTCCTTCGGAAAGCCCGCCAGGTCGACGATGCCAAAGTAAGAGCTCCGTGCCGGCCAGCCATAAGGTGTCGGTTCTCCAATATAATCGAAGCCGGTCCAGATGAACATGCCCGATACATGGTCGACGCCCTCGAATTCGCGCAATGTTTCCTCGTGCGTGGATCCCCATGGTGCAGAACAGTTGTCATACGCCGAACAGGTAAGATCCGCATTCCCGGTGGTTAAAGGAAGATCCCAGCGTATGGGCCAGCGGCGAATGCTATCGGACGGCATATCGTAGTGTCCTCTTGTCTGCAATGCCGAAACCGATTCGGTAACAATGAAAGGCTTCTTACCCCAACGATCATACACGCTGTCCCAATGCAGGTGATTGTAATTATAACCGATCATGTCCGTGATACCGGAGCCTAACAACCTGTTGCCTGTGCCGATCTCGTTATTGGCAGTGACCGTGAGTCTCGTATCGTCGAGACCCTTGACGATCTCATTCAATTCGCGCAGGGTGGCTATCCCCGTGCTGTCTCCGACCTTTGCCCATTGTTCCGGTATCTCGTTGCCGAGACTCCAGATGAAAACGGAAGGATGATTACGGTCGCGGCGAACCTGGTCTTCCAGGTCCCTGCGATGCCACTGTTCCCAATCGAGGTGGTAATCGAATTTCGTTTTAGGTTGCTTCCACATGTCGAAGGCCTCGTCCATTACGACGAAACCCATCTCATCGCAACACTCGAGCAACTCGGGAGAGGGAGGATTGTGAGAAGTACGGATGCCGTTGCATCCCATTTCCTTCAATATTCTCAACTGGCGGCGTATGGCGCTCTTGTTGACGGCAGTGCCGAGGCATCCGAGATCATGGTGATTGCATACACCCCTGATCTTTACATGCGACCCATTCAGCATAAAGCCGCGTGTAGGATCGAAGACGAAGGATCGTATGCCGAATGAAGTGGTGTAGCGGTCCAGTATCTTGTCATTCTCCTCTATGGTGGTGACTGCCTGGTACAGGTAAGGTGAGTCGATCGACCAGCGGTTGGGGCTTACTATTGAAAACGATTGGAGTATCTTCTTTTGTTCTCCCGCGGTGAGGCTCTCAGGTGTACTGCTGCTTGCTACCACGATCCCGGCGGCGTTCTCGAGCCTGGTAGTAATCGTTACTTTCTTTGCGGCCTGTTCCTTGTTCTCCACCATTATCTCCTCGTTGACGCGTGCCTCCTGTGTGGACACCACCGGTGTGGTGATGTAACTGCCGAGATAGGCAATATGTACCTGGCCGGTGATAGTGAGCCAGACATTGCGATAGATCCCCGAGCCGGAATACCATCTCGAATTGGGCTGCTCCGAATTATCTACCCGCACGGCGATCACATTGGGTTCGTTTCCCGGTATGAGAAAGTGAGTGAGATCATATTGAAAGGAGATGTATCCATTGGGCCTTTTGCCGAGGTAGTGACCATTGACCCATACTTCGCTGTTGCGGTACACGCCGTCGAAGGTTATGACAGTGGACTTGCCGGCATCTTTTTGGGAAAGGATAAATTTCTTGCGGTACCAGCCAACGCCGCCAGGGAGTGCGCCGCCTCCCGTGCCCGTGGGACTTTCTTTGTCGAATGGCAGTTCGATGCTCCAGTCGTGTGGCACATCCAATGTTCGCCACGCATTGTCGTTGAAATCTTTTCTTTCCGCTCCCCGCTGATCGCCGAGATGGAACTGCCACGCGCTATTGAAGTTGATCGTCTGACGCCCCTGGCAAAATGAGTTGCTATCGCAAAGCGAAAGGATCATCAGGAACAGCAGTGTTGTTTTTACTGTCATGGTTGGATTATTGGGGGAATCTTTTGATATGGGTCCGGGTTCCCGACCGATCCCGCCTCGAAGCAGAATGTGAATATAATTGTATTCAGAGAAACGGCCCGAGGAATCGGGCCGTTAACGATTGCATCTAGAAACTGGGAACAGAGGTTGTGGGGGTTAAGTTTGTAGTAAGTTAGAAGGAATTGGTAATTGGGAATTAGGAATTGGGCCTTATGAGAGGTGTCTTCTGATGTGGCCTAATTCCCAATTACTAGGGAGACACAATCGCCGCCACGATCCCCGGATATGCCCGCCCACCGGATGCACGGTCGAATATGCCCATACCATTGTCGCCAGTGAAGCCGCTATCCCAATAGAATGGGATCAGCCCGTGACTAACGATCGATTTGGTTATGTATTCCATGTAATATTTTCGATAGGCTGCATGGTCTGCATTCAGTGCAGCACTTCCCAGGTTCAACCGCGCAATAGCGCCATACTCTCCCAGGATCACCGCATAACCATTGTCGATGAATTTCAATTTCATCTTTTGGAATTGACCATCGGCATACGCTTCGTTCGCCCAGGTCTCCGTCTTCGCAGGATCCGTTGCATTCTTCCCCCATTGGGTAATAGTACTGGTAGTATTCAGTGTAAAATCATAGGGATCGTAATAGTGTACTTCAACCATCAACCTTTTTTCGACACGATCCACCGGGGCGACGAAGAAGTTCACCGTGTGATCGATATTCGTATTAAAGCCCTGAACAATGAGATGCCGGTACGCATTGCGTCCGCCCGTAGCACGAACCGCGGAGACGAATGTCTGGTTGAAGCTATTCTGCACCGTATAGTATTCGACGGTAGGAGTGTTGTAGTTACCCTCTACCATCACCTCGTTTGACCCTGCGAAAAGCAAATGGTCATCGTAATTGCGGAAGCGGATGGCAACCTGGCGCCAGATCGCAGCCAGCCGGCCATTTACATAATCCTTCTTCGCATTGGTAGGCTGCATCCAGCCGCCGTCCCAATGGTTATTGATGATGGCGTACATATTATTCTTCAGAACATAATTCACCACCTGCTCCACGCGGCCCAGCCATGCGGTGTCGATACGGAAGGTAGCGGCATCGGTGAACTTGCTCCAGGCAACGGGTATACGGATCGCATTGAAGCCTGCCTTCTTGATAGAGTCGATCAGTGTCTGGGTGATCTTCGGATTTCCCCAAGCCGTTTCACCGCCGGTTGCCTCCAGTGAGTTGCCAATGTTCCACCCGATCTTCATCTCCTTGGCAAGGTCAACCGAATTGAGATTACGCATGCCAGCCTGGTCGGGAGCAATGCTATCGGGTGGATCGGTATTGATGGGTACGGATACGGTTTTCCCTGCCTGCACTACTTTTATTTCTTTCAGGTTGTTCCCGGAACTTACGGAGAGAATAGTGGTCCTTTCCAGCGAACTCACATTGGGTTGTATGAGGATGGTTATTTTTCCATTCCCCTGCGAGGGTTCTCCTTTTGACAGGCACCACCACGAGGTATCGCTTACGCTCCATTGCGAAGTACAGGTAACGCTCACTTCCTTTGTTCCTCCATCGGCGGTGAAATTTTCCTGGGCGGATGATACCGACAAGGCAGCTGCATCGGTCTTCTTTGTACAGGAGACCAGCGGCAACATAGCGGTAAGAAGGAGCAGGAGGCCGAGATGTTTAAAAATTTTCATTGTATGTTTTATAATGTACCAGTAATGAATTGTATTTCCTTGTGCACTTTGTGGTTAAAAGCTAACCACGGAGAACACAAAGAAGGCACAGAGAACACAAGGACTTCTGCCAGCACGCCCATTGGCACATTTGCATATTGGCAAATTGCTCTCTATGGGATTACATAGT
>DATHKS010000543.1:0-2306 GCA_035488975.1 Chitinophagaceae bacterium
CCTATGGTTCGTTAGTCATTACTGATCGGAGCACGCCCTATTGTCAAATTACCAAATTGCCAAATTATCAAATTGATCCGCCTTCTCGCAAAAACCTAATATTCCTCATCATTCCCTTCCACTTCGTCCGGCTGATCGCGGAATCGCGGAACAGGTTCTTAAATGTTTCCTCAGACATATCTTCCCATTCATTCGTCGTCAGGTTTAATATTTCCGGTATGGGAGTAAATTCGATTTCTTTTGTCGGGGTGCTGAAGCGGTTCCAGGGACAAACATCCTGGCAGGTATCACAGCCGAATGCCCAGTCCTTGAATTTTCCATTCATTTCCTCCGGCAGCAACATCTCCTTGAGCTCAATGGTAAAATAGGAAATGCACTTGCTGCCGTCAACCACTTTGCCGGGAAGTATCGCATCCGTGGGACAGGCATCGATACACTTTGTACAACTTCCACAATAGTCTTTTGCAAACGGATCGTCATACTCCAGTTCGAGATCCATGATGAGATTGGCAATGAAGAAGAATGAGCCACCCTGTTTCGTGATGAGGTTACCATTCTTACCCACCCATCCCGTGCCGCTGCGTGTTGCCCAACTGCGTTCCATTACCGGCGCCGAATCCACGAAGCCCCTTCCGTTCACTTCTCCGATCTCCTGCCGTATTCCCCGGAGAAACGTATTCATTTTTTCTCTTATTACTTCATGGTAATCCTTCCCGAAGGCATATTTGGAAATCCGCAGTGCATCGTCCTGCTGCCGCTGCGCAGGGTAATAATTCTTCAATAGCGTTACCACGGATTTGGCGCCCGGCACGAGCAGGCAGGGGTTTACCCTTAACTCGAAATGATTCTCCATGTATTGCATCTTGCCATGCATGCCTTTATTCAACCAATTTTCAAGGCGTTGGGCATCCTCGTCAAGTCGCATGGCCCTGGCTATCCCACAATAGTCGAAGCCGAGTTCTGCGGCCATTCTTTTAATAATAGGGGTATGTCTGCCGGGTAAATTCACAATAAAATGGGAAGTAGGTTGTTTTATATCAAGTGCATAAAGATACAGCTGGTAATAGTGAATTATTTTATGTAAAATTGAGGGATTAATCGTGCCACTCACCACCACCACCTAACCACCATTCATGAAGTCAAAATTTGTCCTGGCGGCATTCTTCTGTTCGCTCGTATTCATTTCAATTTCCCAGGAAAAGTCAAAAGCAAAATTCGGAAAGGTCACACCGGAGGATTTTCGTCCTACTGTGTACGCGATCGATACCTCTGCGGAGTCCGTGATCCTGGCCGATATCGGTTCCACGGAGATCATCGGGAATGACAAGGACGGCTGCTCTCTCCAGTTCAACAACTACCGCCGTGCCCGCATCATGAAGAGGAGTGGATATGATATTGCCGATATCGAGATCCATCTGTGGGTGGACGGAGACGCGGAAGAGGAGCTCAAGAGTCTTAAGGCGGTAACCTATAACCTGGAGAATGGGAAAGTGGTGGAGACCAAGCTCAATGTGAAAGATGCCGTGTTCAAGGAAAAGATCGATAAGAACCGCATCATAAAGAAATTTACATTTCCCAATATCAAGGAGGGATCCATCATTGAATATGATTACGAAGTCGAGTCGGAGTTTCTTTTCAATCTTCAGGCCTGGGCCTTCCAGGGCGGAGAGCCGCGGATATGGAGTGAGTACAATGTCGCCATGCCTGAATTTCTTTACTATGTGACTCTTACCCAAGGCTACCAGACTTTCGCAATTCGCGATCACAAGGACAGCCGGGCTTCGTATTCGTTTTCTAACTCAAAGGCAGTGAGTGGGAATAGGGAGGGGGCTACTCTCACCGCAGGAGTTACCTATTACCGCTGGGTGATGAAGGATGTTCCTGCCCTGAAGCCGGAAAGCTATACTTCCACGCTCAATAACCACATCTCGAAGATCGAATTCCAGCTTGCCGAATACCGCTATCCCTTTACACCAAAAAACGTGATGGGTACCTGGGTGCAGGCCTGTGAGCATTTATTGACCAGTGATTATTTCGGTGCATCCCTCAGTAAGGACAACGGCTGGCTGAACGGCCCCACGGACGATGCAACACGCGGTGCACTGACGGAGGTAGACAAGGCAAAACATATCTTCACCTACGTCAGGGACAACATGACCTGCACGAGCCGCTACGGCCGGTACATTGAAACAACGCTCAAGTCCGTGCTGAAAGGTCGCAATGGAAACGAGGCGGAGATCAATCTGCTGCTGACGGCGATGTTGAGGAAAGCGGCCTTCATGGCGGATCCGGTATTGCTGAGCACA
>DATHKS010000544.1:0-5650 GCA_035488975.1 Chitinophagaceae bacterium
GATCCCAGGCAGTATAGCCTCTCGCCTCGAAGGTGGCGCGCAGACCGCCACTCGGGAAAGATGAGGCATCGGGTTCCTGTTGTATCAGTGCATCTCCTTCAAATTCCTCGATCGGGGTACCATCACTCTTGAGTGTAAAAAATGAATCGTGTTTTTCTGCGGTCGAACCTGTCAAAGGTTGAAACCAGTGTGTGAAATGCGTCACTTCCTTGCTTTCCGCCCAGTTCCTGATGCCATTGGCGATCTGGTTGGCAACCGCCCGTTGTATCTTCTGGCCGGTCCTGATAGAACCCAACACACTTTTATAAGCTTCATCGCTTAGGTACTTACGAGCCTTCTTGAGATCGAAGACATTCTCACCAAAGATCCCGGTGATCTTCCCGGTTCCCTGTGTCTTCTCTATCGAGCTATTGGTAAGATTTTCGAGTGCATTGAATCGTAGTGACATGACCTTGTAATATTTAGTAATTGAATTTGGCGAACAGAATAGATTATCCTTAGTTGCCGGAGACGGCTAAAAATAACGAATCTGTCCAGAGCAATAAAATTTTCAGCACTGTTTATAAAAAAACCCTTCCCTGTTAAAGGTGAAGGGTTTTCAGTAGCGTTTAATAATTTATCAGACCTTGGCTGTCTTAACCGTCTTGATGATGCGTGCTGCAACCTTGTACGGATCGGCTGCGGAATTCGGACGACGATCTTCCAGGTAACCTTTCCATCCCTTTGCAGGAACGGTAACAGGAATGCGGATAGAAGCACCGCGATCGGAAACACCATAGCTGAAATCGTGTATGCTCGCCGTCTCATGCTTGCCGGTGAGGCGAAGATGATTATCGGCCCCGTATACTTCGATATGTTCCTTCACCAATGGGCGGAATGATTCACAGATCTTATCGAAGATCTCTTTGCTGCCTGCATTGCGCAATATTCCGTTCGAGAAGTTTGCATGCATGCCACTACCATTCCAATCGAGTGCGCCAAGTGGTTTCGGATGCCAGTTTACGGCAACACTATATTTCTCACCGATCCTTTCAAGAAGATATCGTGCGATCCAGATCTGGTCGCCCGCCTGCTTCGCGCCTTTGGAGAAGATCTGGAACTCCCACTGGCCGGCAGCCACTTCGGAATTGATCCCTTCTACATTAAGACCCGCTTCGATGCAGGCATCGAGATGCTCTTCAACAATATTACGGCCGAAGGCATTGTTGGCGCCTACGGAACAATAGTAAGGTCCCTGTGGGCCGGGATAGCCGCCTGAAGGAAAACCGAGCGGCTTGTTGGTCTTCGGATCCCATAAGAAATATTCCTGTTCGAAACCAAACCAGAAATCATTGTCATCGTCTTCAATGGTAGCACGTCCATTCGATTCGTGGGGCTTTCCATCGGCCTTCAGTACTTCAGCCATGATGAGATAACCATTCTTACGTTGTGGGTCAGGGCAGATAAAAACGGGCTTCAATAGACAATCGGAGGATCCGCCCGGCGCCTGTTCGGTTGAAGAGCCGTCGAAACTCCACACGGGACAATCTTCCAGTTTGCCACTAAAATCTTTCTCCAATTTCGTTTTGCTACGCAGACTTTGAGTGGGTTTATAACCATCCAGCCATACATACTCAAGCTTAGCTATTGCCATAATGTAAAAATAGTTTTAGGTGAAGAGGAATATTATTCTGCAATTCTAGTGAAAAAACCATTAAAATTCTCTCCTATTTCCTCATTAACTTAATATTTTTCCGGCAACTGCCTGAATTCTGAATAGATTGTTGAAAAAACAATATATAGTTAAAATTATCTATTTGTCGTAAATGTCGAGCTGGTTGTCTATCACCGCCGATGCGCAGATATAGGTGGGCAGAATGCCAGAGGAGCTGATCCTGACCTCCGCATCCTCCGCAAGGATATTCCCCGTCAGCACCAATACGGTGTCCAGCCCGAACTTATTCCCTCCCAGGATATCGGTATGAAGGGTGTCGCCCACCATCAATATATCCTTCTTGGTCAGGTCGGGGTACCGCCGCTTGGCCAGTTCCCAGGCAAACATGAAAATCTGGGAGTCGGGCTTCCCGAACCGGAAGAATTTCTTTCCCGTTATCTTCTCGATCATCCAGGATAGGCCGCCGATGGCGATACCGACTTCCTGCTTGGAAACGGGGTAGGCTCCATCAGGATTGGCCACGATGGCCGGGATCGTTCGCCAACGGAGCAGGTTCACCGCCTTGTTGAGACCGTCCAGCCAGTCGAAACCCTCATCGTCAAGCAATACCAGCGCAGAGATCTTGTCAATATTCTTTTCACTGACATCCTGTATCGGGATGATCTCCAGTCCAGGGTGCTGAATATAGTGAGCGGAATTTTCGGTGCCCAGGTATGCTATCATCCCCGACTTCACCTTCAGGTCTATGAATTCCTTCGCCAGCATACCGGAAGAGATCATCCGGTCGGGCGGGATTATCGTCAGCCCGTTGCGGTGAAAGGATTCCACCAGTAATTCCGGGCTGCGACTCGCATCGTTGGTTATAATGTAATATTCCTTCTGCTCCGCTTCCAGCCATTCGAATGTCTGCCTGATACCGGGAATGAGACCATTGTAATTCCTTATGACGCCATAGGAATCGAAGAAGATCACCTTGTAATTTGCGAGTAACGATTTGAAATCCTTCATAGCTATTTGATCTTAAGATGAGCGATGATCTTTTCCGCATCGAAGTCCCTGTCCACCGATGGAAGATATATATCCAGCGCCTCCGCCTTCAGCTTCCGGGCATACTGCTCGGTGAAGAAGTAGTTGCCATTCTTCACCACGTAGTTCAATATGAAGAAACGATAGACCTCTTTCAGGAAACGGATCTCATCCGCAAGCAGCGGGTTCACCTTGTGGTATTCGCTCAGGAAAAGCAGGAACCTGTCTTCCATCATCGGCGTCACCAGGTAACTGAACACCGTCTTATCACCGGCATCACTCACCACACGGCTGAAGAAATAAAAATCGAGCATACGGCTGCTCATCCGGAACCAGTCATAGTCCCACCGGCTGTACAATTCATGTTCATTAACAACAGAGAAGTTACCGATGTTCCAGTCGATGAATACCGGGATGATCTCGAAGGAGCCGGCATTGCATTTATTCCTGTTTTTCAGGAATAACTCGCAGTGGGTCTGCAGCAACTCAACCTGCTGTCTTGTGCCGAACTTCTTCTCATTGGTCTCCAATTGTTCCTGTAGCGTATTGATATCGGTCCTTAGCGTCTTGCTGCTTTTCGGCAGCACATTCCTCACGCGGCTGCAGGCCAGATGGAATTTTCCTATCTGCCGCCCCAGACTGCGCACGAGGTCGTCGTCCAGTCGCCGGGGCAACCTTCCCATTACGCGGCTGGGATTGTAGAATACCACCCAGGCATCCGTTTTTCCTTTCTTGTACCTGTATGTGTACACCCTGTTGTTCTTCAGTAGACTTTTAGCCAGCAGGTTCTCGAAAGGGTAGAGAAGATTATTGCCAAGGGCATGAATGATGCGATGGTCCTCTTTGAAGTGCTCGTATTTTCCGAAGGAAGATAACTTGGCGATCACGATATCATCATCGGCGAATGTCACATTATACACGTGATTGGTGGAAACAAGGGGACTGATGTCTTCGATGTGGACGATCTTACGAGATGGATCATAGCCATTCCAAGCCTGCTCAATGATGTCCGAATAATTGATCATAATACTAAAGGAAATTACTTTCGCCTCTCATTTCAACGGAGGATCTTGTTTATGGGTATTGATTGAAAATATACTAAATAATCTGTTCCAGTCGATCCGTACGATCACAGGGATCGTCAGGAGCGGAAGGATGATACTGCGGTACCGGACGATGGCACCAAGGTTATTGACGCTGAACCCGATGGCGAGCAGTAGAAAGAAGGAGAAGAAGACGCCGAAGTAAAGGATATTCCCCGGGCGTTCATCCATTTTCTTCCTTACGAAGAACGATAACGTCGCCAGCAATAGCAGGAACCCCGTTTCGATTGCCGCTATAAGGGATGGCAGGTTGCGGATATCCGTCGGGTACGGCCGGATGGATGACAGCGTGATAGCCTGCGGAATATTCTTTACAAAACTCATCACGGTTGGCTTTAATTCTTTGATCGGGATACTGGAATTGCCGACGATCTGTATGAATGCCTGTTGCTTGTCCACGACCGTCTGCGGGAAGTTGAGCCTGGGATCCACATAACGAAGGGTGAAGAACAGGATGCAAAACAATAAGTATACTGAGGCGAAGCAGGCGAGTCTATACTTCGGCCACCGATTGGCCAGAACCCACGCAAGAATGGCGGGGACTATGATGACGAGAACGAAATTCCGTAGCAATAGAAGTATGACCAGGCCAAGAAGGATGCCCAGCCATCTCTTCAACCGCATCTTTCCTTCCACATTCCCGAAATAAATATGGTACACGATCAGCGCGATGCCCGTGAAGATGAGGCCTTCCTTGTGCATGCCGCTCGACCAGTAAAAAAAGGAAGGAATAAAGAATGTGGCGAGCAATACTGCAGGCTTGCGGCCCGGGAAGGCATGCAACATCACCCTGTACATCGCCATTGAACCGAAGAGGGAGATGTAGGAATAGAAAATGACATTCACATAATAATGTCCAAAGCTGAATATGTCGAAGATGGAGATCGTCTTGAAGATCACATTGCCCTTGAGATCATTCCAATAAGAATTACTCGAGCCGAAAAAGTTGGTCAGGCCGCCGGGGTACGGGTTATGGAAGAGATTGGTGAGGTACTCATGCGGATGCGTCTGCAAGAGATGGTATTCCATCAAACCAAAATAATGATAGGTCCAGGTGTCGCTCATTTCGGCGAGTCCGCCGTAATAGATGCCCATCCAGCCGTAAAAGATCCCGGCGATGACCTTCAAAAGGAAAATGATGACTAATTGAGATTTGCTGAGACCGGTTCGAACAAAGAACCGCGTTTTTGTGACGAGCCAGGCAAATACGACCAGGTATGCAACGAAAAGAAGATATTCCAATTCCGATTGGTTTATCACCGCAAAATAGACATTATTATCAAACGGACATTTCCAATCCCTGATGATCAATGGGATTTGTCTATGAAGAATTTTTTATTTCAGCCCGGCTGGGTTTTTCATTGAACGGACGGACGGATTTTACGTAGAAGGTCTTAGCTTTGCCATTCCTCATATCATTTTACAAAATTTTTCATGGAAATAACGGCTACAACGGCAAAACAGCTTCGGCTCACGGAAGAAGAATTTGAGTTAATCAGGCAAAAGCTCGGACGCATTCCGAACTTCAACGAACTGTGTGCATTCAGCGGTATGTGGAGCGAGCATTGCAGTTATAAGAACTCGATAAAGTGGCTGAAGACCCTCCCGCGTGATGGCGCGCGTATGCTGGTAAAGGCAGGCGACGAGAATGCGGGCCTCATGGATATCGGTGACGGCCTCGGTGTTGTATTCAAAATAGAATCACACAACCATCCATCCGCCATCGAGCCGTTCCAGGGAGCTGCCACCGGTGTAGGTGGTATTCACCGCGATATTTTTACTATGGGCGCAAGACCGATAGCCGCTCTCAATTCCCTTCGCTTCGGAGATCTCGAGGAAGACAAGACGCAGCACCTGCTTTCGGGCG
>DATHKS010000545.1:0-4031 GCA_035488975.1 Chitinophagaceae bacterium
AGCATCTCCCTGACACTTTCAACAACAGCAACCTGCATGCGAACCCTCCCTATAAGGCAGTTCAGCTAGTTCAACCCCCTATCCGTCTACGTAAAACAGATAAGCCTGGTAAATAAATTACCGTGAGACAAATATCAACCGACAGGTCAATTCCTCCAAGGGAAAATCACCAGGAAAAAAAGTGCAAAAAACTGCAGATGCGCGCAGGCGCGGGAGCGGTCAGTAACCGACCGATTTGAGAAGTCAAAATTCAAAAGTAAAAATTCAAAAACCTCATTCGAAAAGAGTCACAGCCCAGTAGTTCACTTCGGTTGAAGCCCAATTCCTAATTCCCGTATTCCCAATTCCAACAACCAATCCCCACTGCCTCATTTAGACAATTTCTCCACTTCCTTCTCATCCACCACCACAGGATATTCCTTCTTCAATTGTTTCACCCACTCTTCCTCCAGCCAGGTCTGATAGTCATTCATGACCAAACCCTTCGCCTCGGTGAATGTTCTGCCTGCAGGTTGAGGATGAACAGCGATGATGTAAGCAAACGACGTCGTATTATCAGTAGGATTTATAGTGAGTATCGTGAGTGTTCCAGCCTTCGGAATATTCTTACCCAGACCCGGAAGTTGTGACCATTCATATCTCGCCGAGTCAGCCACTACCTTCTCGCTCAGCTTCTCCACGCTCTTCTTCCAACCCTGCCCGTTCTTTTTTAATTGATCGTTCAATGTCTTTGCCGTTGCCGCATCCGAACAAAAGAAGATGACCGCATCGGCGCTTTGTTTCCAATTGTATTTGCCCTTGTTCTTCTCGTAGAGTGCAAGCAAAGCCATGGAATCGGACTGCGTCTTGTTCCATACTTCCTGCTGCATGATCTCGAAGAAGAGATTGCCGTCCCGGAATTCAGCCATCTGGTTGCGAAACTCCTCATTGAAGTCTTCGAGATGATCGCGGTAGTATTGGTACATCGAACTTTTCACGAATTCATCCATCAGCGCCGGGTAGGGCTTCAGGCCGCTGCGATCAGACTTATACCTGTTCTGCTGTCCATAGGCGATCCATTCGGCCACGGTGTATCGAGTGTCGCCAATCCCGAAGAGCGGCGATTCCGTTGTCATCGATCTGCCAATACCCGCGGACTTCCCGTCGAACAGGCTATCGCTGATCGCCCAGAGAGCATCGTCTGAATAGGCCGCGCGTTGTATAGGCTGTTTCTTGATCACGGCCGCATATATAAAATCCTTCGAAGTCTTCCACCGGTCATCGCCCTTCACCTTTTGCTGAAGCACCTCCGTGTTTTGCTTATCGGCGGGATTAGTTACGACCGGAACAAGCGATATGCGTTTTACGATATGAATACCATGCGAGGTAATGAACGGTTTACTGACGGCCCCATTCGATGGCAGTGCCCAGATCGTCTTCTCGAATACCGGATCGAATTGCCCGACGGAGATATCAGGTACATTGCCGCCCGCACTGGCACTGACATAGTCATTACTGAAACCTGCGGCGAGTTTACCAAAATCCTCGCCCTTGAGCAGGCGCTGATAGAGTGAATCCGCCAGTCTAGCCATTCCCTTCTTTCCCGCCTCATCGACGCCGGGAGGATATGCCAGCAATATCTGTTGCAATCTCACCTTCCCAAGCGCCTTCCTTTCTCCCAGGTTTCTGAAAATATGATAGCCCGCCTTCGAGGTATAAACGGTTGAATTTTTTCCTGGAGCAGTTGAATAGATCACATTCTCGAATTCGTACGGAAGAGTGAAGACCGTGATATAATCCAGGTCACCCTTGTTAATGGACGCAGAGGGATCGTCCGATAATTGGCTGGCAACGGTCATGAAATCCTCGCCTTTTGCCAGGCGGGAAGTTATCTCCGCTAGTTTTTTCTTCGCGCTAACCGTATCGGTGAGCCCGACGGAATTATTGAATGAAATGAAGATGTGTGCTGCATGAATATCCTTCTGGCTTCGCTGAAAGGCTTCCTTCGTGAGGCGGTTGATCGTCTCGGGATCGCTCATATAATTTTCTATTACCTGGCTGCGCAGGTTATCCACTTCGCTCGTGATCTGTGGAAGAGTGTCAAAGCGGCGATCTAGGGCCTCGCGGATCTTCAACCGGGAATTGATATACAGGTCGAGGTATTCCCTCATCGCCTTTGCCTTCGATTCGGGGGATTGCTGATTATTCTTATTGAATGCCCTTACGAAATCGGCTGCATCGGCCTTATAGTTTCCATACGTGAAGAGTGTCTGGGAGGCGGCAGGCAGCGCGGCACAGGTGAAAAGGAGGATAGTCAGCCAGGTCTTATTCATAGTACTGAAATTTCGGTTGCATGTAATAACGTATCTCGATGCCAATTATTGAATAGAAGCATGGAAAACAACGGGCTACGGAGTTTTTATTTTCAGGGAAAGAATGTCGTCGGTCTGCTGCCAGGTCAGTTTCTTGGCGATGATGTGCTTTTTTTCATCCAACAGGAAGATCGCGGGAACGGTCTGCGCGTCATAGAGTTGAATATAGCCCGGGATATTTGCATTTACCCTCAGCTTCTCCTCGTCTTTTGAGTAATAGACATTGGTCCAGTCGCCGAGATCATGCTGCTGTATGAAGTCCGTCCAGTCCTTTTTGGTCCCATCCGTCTCTCTCGCCACGGCATATATTTTTACCCCATACCCTTTCCATTTCGCGCGATACATGGAATCGAGGAGGGGCAGGGTCTCCTTGCAATGGCCGCAGGTGGGATCCCAGAAGCAGACGATGGTAAAACGCGAGCTATCCGAATAGAGCGACTTTACCACCCCATTTGCATCGGGCAGCGAGATATTTTCCGCCGGGTTGCCCATGATATTAGCCATGAGGCTATAGGCGCGGTCGGTCAGCATCTTCTTACCCGCCGGTGTCAGCCAGTCATATTCCTTTTGGGCGAAGTACTTCTGAAAAATATGAACGAAGACCGCGTCCTCCCACATATACTTCATGTTCAGATAGCGGGTCGCGAATTTCACCAACAGGTAGCGGGTCATCTCCTGGCTTGCACTTGCATAGCCCAGCATCCAGTCTATTTCCTTGTTCACTGAATCCGCAGCGGGAAACACCAGGGTATTGTAATATTTGTCGAGCCGTTCATCGAATAGCGAGGCCGGGGTGCGTGTAACACGATCGTCCCAGAAATTGATGCCATCCCAATAATGATCCTTGAAATAACGATAGGCAAGGGTGGAGTCCGTTCTGGAATTGGGCTGGCTTTGAGATGTGGGTATCACGGGTTCTTCCATCAGCCGCATGAGCGTCGACAGGAGGGTATTGGGGTGGAGTGCTATCATCTTCTTCCGGTAAGCCGAGATGGCGGCGCTGTTCTTCTTGATCAGGTCCTTCAGCAAGGCGGAATCCTTTGCCGTACTGGCGGTGGCGAGACGGCCATTCAACGAGTCGGCGGTCTTTCCCTTATGCGTCATCTCTGCCTGGTAGGCGATGAATTGGTCGTTATCGGGAGAATTGATGAATTTCCGTTTTTGAAATGCGGCGGTGTCCGCGATAAGGGAGAAATGCTGTTGTTTATCGATCAATACCTCCAAAAATCTCTCTTTGGAGGGATAAACGATGATATAAATACCCCCTCCGAGTGGCTTGCTACCCTTGAAGACGCCCTCGCTATTCGAATTCAATTTCACCGAATCGACTACGGGGAACTGCTTTCCGGAGTAATTGGCCAGGAAAATGTATTGGTTCCTGAAAGGCCGCAACGTGACCTTTATCTCGTATCCATTCTGCGCGAACAGGGATAGTGCGACCAGGAGCAAAGGCAGGAGTATCAGTTTCTTCATAAGACAGAATAATCAGGTAAAGATATTCAAAATCGGTTTTCGCAGCCAGGGTGAAGATGCAAAAGACCGGTTAAAGGTTGGACGGCAAAAAGGACGACCAAAAGCTGCGTAAGCGGTCAACGGGTTAATGCCTAATCGCCTAGCTTTGCGCCGTGAGTAGAAAAAAGAAAAACATCGTACTGGAAAGAGTAGAGGCCACGGATTATG
>DATHKS010000546.1:0-2663 GCA_035488975.1 Chitinophagaceae bacterium
CCATCTCCGGCATCGCCGAAGGCCTCGGCCTGGCGATGGGCGCCGCCGGTACGCACCCATTCAGTCATTGGGAAAGCCAGCTCATCACCGATCATGCCCGCTACAATGAGATCGTCAACGAACTCCAGGAGGCGGCACGCAGCAATCTCATCTTCGGGCTTCACGTACACGTTGGCATGGAGACCCGCGAAATGGCTAATCATATCGCTAATTCCACGAGGTATTTCCTCCCGCACGTTTTCGCGCTCAGTACCAACTCGCCGTTCTGGGAAGGCCGGAAGACGGGATACAAGTCTTTTCGGACTAAAGTCTTCGATAAGTTTCCACGCACCGGTATCCCGGATGCATTCGATAGTATAGAGGCGTATGACAGCTATGTCAAGCTCCTCATCAAGACCAATTGCATCGACAATGCGAAGAAGATCTGGTGGGATCTCCGCGTGCATCCCTTCTTCAACACGGTGGAGTTCCGCATTTGCGATATCCCGCTAACTGTCGATGAGACCATCACCATTGCCGCACTCTTCCAGGCTATCTGCGCACGCATTTACATGCTCCGCTCCAAGAACCTGAACTTCATTCAATACTCACGTGCGCTCCTGAATGAGAACAAGTGGCGGGCCAGTCGCTATGGCGTGGATGGATTCCTGATCGATTTCGGAAAGGAAGAAGAGGTCAACACGCGGGCGCTGATCTATGAACTACTGGAGTTCATCGACCCGGTTCTCGATCACCTCGGAAGCCGTCATCGCATTGCGCATGTGCACAAGATCCTCGAGAACGGAACCGGTGCAGACAGGCAGCTGAAGGTATTCGAGGAGACGAAGAACCTTACTTCCGTGGTGGAATATATACAGGGGCAGTATTTGGCGGGAACCTGAAGAACAATTTGATAATTTGGTAATTTGGCAATTTGATAATGCGGCGTGTTATGCGACGCATCTGCCCAACTAATTAGCCAATTACTTCACCAGAATAGTCATGACTGGTCTGATGAGTTAGGCTTTTGAATTTTTACTTTTGAATTTTTACTTTTGAATTTTGAATTACTACTTTCCATCAACTTTCTTAATAAACGAAACCACTCCGTCCATAAACACCTTCTGATCATCCCACATCGCCAGATGACTTCCATTGGGGCAATAGAGATAAGTTCCCTTCTGCACCAGTTTGCTTTGTTCCTCCATGGCCTTCGGGTCCATGGTATCGTACTTCGCACCGATCATTAGTGTGGGGATACGGATCTCCTTCAACCGGTCCTTAATGTCCCAGTTCGCTAGCCTCCCGGAAATGCCGAACTCGGATGGTCCCTGCATCATCGTATAGATCACGCCGTTCACATGTTTCATTGCGCGGTTAACTCCGTCGGGCCATTCGGTAAGGCGGCAGAGATGCTCGTGATAAAAATTGGGGATCAGCAACTCCATGTACCGCGGATTATTGAAATCCGCCTTCGCCTCCAGCGCCCTTATCTCCGTCAATACTTCCGGCTTCAATTGCTTTGCCAGCACATCCGAATAACGCCCGTACTCTGGCGCGCTCGCCATCATGTTTGCCACGAGCAGGGCCTTCATATTCGCCTGGTGTTTCAATGCATACTCCATGGCCAGGATCCCTCCCCAGGAATTTCCCAATACATAGAAATTGGTAGAATCGCCACCGATGGCCTGCCGTACCTGGTCCACTTCGTCAACGAAACGGGGAATGGTCCAGAGACTGCTGTCAGTCGGCTGGTCGCTGTAATAGGATCCGAGCTGATCATATTCGTAGAATTCAAATCCTTCCTTAGGAAAGAAGCTTTCGAAGCATTCCATGTACTCATGCGTCATGGCAGGGCCTCCGTGCAGCAACAATATCTTTATTGTCGGATTGTTGCCGAAACGTTTTGTCCAGACCCTGAACTCTCCCACCGGTGTCTTCACGGGAATGAGCCGGACGCCCGCCGATTGCACGCCGGTATCGCCATAGTTAAAATAAGCAGAGACGGCGGTATCACTACCGGATCTCTTCTGACCGGTTGGAGAACAGCCCACATAAATTAGAAAAATGCCAAGGAGAATTGGAAGACGCATAGCCGTTGATTTGGATTAAAAGTTAAACATTTAATGGCTAACTTGGCTCCTTCAAAAAAAAAAGACATGCGCATCATTCTTTACATTCTCATACTTCTGTCGGCCGTAAACATTTCCTGCACATCAAAGAAGGAAGCGGACCTGGTAGTTTATAATGCTCATATTTATACAGTCGATTCGGCCTTCTCTACCGCAGAGGCCATGGCGGTAAAGGATGGCAAGATCATGGCGATAGGTACGAAGGACGACATACTTGGAAAATATCAGGGAAAGGAAGAATTGAATGGCGATGGGCAGTTCATCTATCCCGGCTTCATCGATGCGCACGCACATTTCGTAGGGTATGCGCTCGGGCTAGCCACCGTGAGCCTCGTGGGAACAGAGAGTTGGGACAACATAGTGGACCATCTGGCGGGCGACATTAAAGACCTTGCGCCGGGGCAATGGCTCATCGGCCGGGGATGGGACCAGAATGACTGGGCCATCAAGGAATTTCCCAATAATGAAAAATTGAACCAGGCGTTTCCGGACCGCCCCGTGTTGCTAACGAGAGTGGATGGACATGCCGCCATCGCCAATCAAAAAGCACTC
>DATHKS010000547.1:0-2976 GCA_035488975.1 Chitinophagaceae bacterium
AGGCATTCCCGCGAAATGAATTATAATCATCTAAGAAATTGCTGACAGAATACGATTTCCTGTACACGATAGCATCCAGGAAATTTTCCCCAAGATGATATTCCATGCGGACAGCGATTTTCTGAAAATACCGCTCCCGCAACTCCTCCGTATCGCCCTCGAGACCCGCCGCAACGGGCACCAGGAACACCATCGACTCACCCCCTTCGGGCGCAGTGGAGTGATCGGTGACGGAAGGCACGTTTACATAGAACAAAGGATCGGTGGGCCATTGCGGCGACTTGTATATTTCCTTCCCATGAAGATCGAAAGGTACATCGAAGAATAATGAATGATGTGTTGCATTCTTCAACCGCCTGTTCAGCCCAACATAATACAGCAGGCAGGATGGCGCCATTACTTTCTTGTCCCAATAAGAAGGAGGATAATTCCGGAATGCAGGAGGAAGAAGACGGGTCTCGGTAAAGTGATAGTCGGCCCCGCTAATGACGGCATCCGCTGGAAAAATGTTTTTCTTCGTCCGCACCTGCCGTGCCCTGTCTTTGTCAAGAACGATCTCCTCTGCTTCCTCACCGAATCGAAATTCAACTCCCAACTCCTCCGCTAACCGGTGCATCGCCTTCACCACCGAGTACATGCCGCCTGCAGGATGCCAGGTGCCGCCCCTGATGTCTGCATAGTTCATGAGACTGTACAATGCCGGCGTGTCTTCCGGCAATGCGCCCAGGAATAAGACAGGAAATTCCATGATCTGTCTTAGCCGTGAACTCTTAAAATACTTATGAATGTGTTTTCGTATAGATGTGAAGACCTCTAATTTGAATATACCCCGTATCGTTTCCCAATCGATAAATTCAAAGAGGGATAATCCTGGCTTATACACAAGATTATTTATTCCAACACGGTACTTATAGGCAGCTCCCGCGAGATATTCGTCCAGTTTGGCGGCACTGCCAGCCTCTATCGATTCAAAGACTTTCTGTAGTTCCTCATAGTTTGCAGGCAGGTCCGTGAAGCCATCCTGCCAATACACACGATAGGATGGATCGAGCCGCTGCAGGGAATAGTAATCCCGTACGTTCTTTCCGAACCGGGAAAAGTATCTTTCGAAAACATCCGGCATCCAGTAAAAACTCGGACCGGTATCGAATACGAAACCCTTTTCCCTTAGTTGACCGGCCCTTCCGCCCGGCTGATCATTCTTTTCAAGTACCGTTACCTCCCAGCCCGCCTTTGCCATGAAAGATGCGGCCGAGAGACCGGCGAATCCGCTACCAATGACAACGACCTTTTTACCGGTTGCCATAGAGTTGTTAGTACCTGCTGAGACGTTCCTTTAATAATTTCCTGGCAAAGTGTATCCTGCTCTTGACAGTGCCTAATGGTTCACCAAGAACATCGGCGATCTCCTGGTATTTATAACCATCGAAATAAAGTTGAAAAGGTACCTTGAATATCTCCGGCAACTGATAGATCGCCGTGTTGATCTCCTTCATGCGAAGATCACTTTCGGCGGCATTGCTTACCGATGCCTGCTTCAGGTTGATCAGGTAGTCATTGGCCGTATTATCGAAGATCGTCTTCTGCTTGGTCTTTCTCCGGTAATCGTTGATGAAGATATTGCGCATGATCGTAAACAACCATGCCTTTATATTCGTACCAACATTGTATTTTTCTTTGTTGGCTAAGGCCTTGTATAAGGTCTCCTGGTAAAGATCATTTGCCGCCTCACTATCCCTTGTCAGATTAATGGCAAAGGGCCTGAGAAAATCGGCATTCTCGAGCAAAACCTCATTAAAATCCGTAGTGGGCATATTATTCTGTTTAATTTTTTGAGGCCTAAAGTTAAACAAAATGAAAAGGTGAAACAAATCTTTTTAGCCAATTGTTTGTTAGGGGAGTAAGCAAATCATAATCAATTGATTATGAGACGGAAGAAATGAACTCCAATACCTCCGCAAAGCTCCTCTTGAGGCTCACATTGGCTGGGGTTTCCTTGTGGTAATGGTGTGTCGGGAACCCGGATATAACGGTTTGTATTCCCCCCATCCGTTGACTGATCTGATTCATCATTCGCTCGAAATTGAAATTCGATGAAGTGCTCGTCAGATGAATGAACGCTATCTCGGGTTTCATTGTATCAACGATGCTTTCAATATCACTAAGCGGAACATTAGAGCCCAGGTAGATCGCCTTGAAGCCACGGCATTTTACAATGTAAGAAAGGAACAACAGGCCGAGCTCATGATACTCTCCTTCCGGTAGAAAGAGGATACATGTCTTTCCATTTCTTTCACAGCAGCAGGTATCGATAGCAACAATGAGTTTCTGCCGAATGATATTGGTGACGAAATGTTCCTGCGCAGGCATGATATGACCGGTTTGCCAGAGGATGCCGATCTTTTCCAGGAAGGGAAAGATGATCTCTCTCACTCCGCGTTCTATACCATATGCCCCTATGAAATCATTGATGACGGCTTCGAACTTATCCGTTTCGAGATCGATCATCTCCTGTACCAGGTCATTGATGATCTTCTCCTGTATCGCCTCCGCCTCGCGCAAGGCAAGGATCTTCTGGCAGATCTCATCCGGTCGCATGCGGTCAATATGCGAGATCTTAACGCCGTATTTGTTCAGCAACGCAATGTTCAGCAGCGTCTTCAATTCCTCATTGCTATAGTACCTGATATTGGTGCAACTGCGCTGTGGCTTGAGAAAATTATAGCGCTGCTCCCACATACGTATCGTATGCGCCTTTATCCCGGAAATATTTTCCAGGTCCTTTATGGTGAAAGCGCTCATATCCATAACTACAAATCGCGTTTGAAAAGGTTCGGGCTGAAATATATAATGGGCCTGCCTTAGAGAGCTGCATTCGTGACCCTCCCGGAATCAATCAATTGCCGCAACATAGGACCGCCACTATACCGCTGCAGCCCCTCGAGATGCCCCGAATGATGCAGGTCCGTGCCGACG
>DATHKS010000548.1:0-2468 GCA_035488975.1 Chitinophagaceae bacterium
GTCGGCAACCGGATAAAGAAGAGGCTCTATGATCTGGTGATAAGTTCGCTGGTAACGCTGCTTATTCTCTCCTGGCTGGTACCGATCGTCGCGCTGCTCATCTGGCTCGACTCACGCGGCCCCGTATTCTTCGTGCAGGAAAGAAGTGGTAAGAACGGGAAGCCTTTCAACTGTATTAAATTCCGGAGCATGAAGGTGAACCGGGATGCCAACGAGAAGCAGGCCACTAAACACGACTCGCGTATCACAGCGCTGGGAAGATTCCTGCGTAAGTCGAACCTGGACGAAATGCCGCAGTTCTTCAATGTGCTGATGAGCGACATGAGCATCGTAGGCCCGAGGCCGCACATGATCAAGCATACCGATGACTATTCGAAGATGCTGAACCGTTACATGGTCCGCCATTTCCTCAAACCGGGAATAACCGGCTGGGCGCAGATACATGGGTTCAGGGGTGAGATAAAACACATGGACGATATCAATAACCGCGTAGAATACGACTTGTGGTACCTGGAGAACTGGAGCCTTTGGCTCGATACGAGAGTGATCGTGATGACCGCCTTCAACATGGTGAAGGGTGAAAAGAATGCCTACTAGGCCGGTTGTTTTTCGAGAAGTACAACGAACTCCTGCTCCAGCGCCGGCGATGCCTCGTATATTTTGTGTATGAAATCAACGCCCCACTTCGCATAGCACGACATTAAATTCTCCACTCTTTCCTGCAGGCCGTCTCCCGGGAACAACTGCGATTTTATTGCGTGTATCTTCCGTTGCTGCTCTCCGTATTTTCTTTTCTCGGCACGAAGCATTTTCTTCTCCAGCTCCTCGAGGCGGTGGACCGTCTTCAACTTCAATGCCTCCACATGTCTTTCCAGCGTCACATCGATCGAGCCTGCCTGCTGCTTGATCGTTTCATAGAGTGACTCCGCCTGCGACAATGTTCCATTTAATTTCAATTTCTTATCCGTTTCCTTCGCCACCAGCCTATTGAAGATCTCGGTTTCCTTCAGGAAGATATCCTGCATCCCGAGTCCCAATTTCTCCATCTTCTCCTGCCATTTACTTTCTATCACGAGGAAAGAATTACGCAGGACCAGCACGGGATAGGGAACTTTATAGTGACGGAAGAGCTCCTTCAACTGTAACCAATAGGCCACTTCTCCGCCGCCGCCAATAAACGCCACATCCGGTAATATTGTTTCCTGGTAGAGACCGCGCAGGATCACATTAGGACTAAATCTTTCTGGGTGTACCTGCAGTTCCCGGTTCATTTCCTCCCGTGTGAATTGCAGCGAAGTGCCATGTACCTTGTATCCCTCACCCTGTTTCATTATCCTCTCGCGTATATCATCCTGCAAATAAAATAAGTTGATCTCCCTCGGGTTTGCCTGCACCTTATAGCCGCTCTTATCAAGAGCATTTGCCGTTTGCTCGACAATAGTGGAAGCGGCCTGGTGCAGCAGATCGTCCTCGAACACCGGCAACATGAGTTTTTTCTGTGCAGGGTTATCGGGCAGCAGAACGATCAGTCCATATTCGGCGAATAGTGAATGGACCATCTGGAATGTTGCCCCCTGCATATCCGCTCCAACATGATAGTGCTTCCTTACCAGGTCTACGATCTCCTTTCCGAACGGCTCCACTGCAAGCTGGCTTTCGATGCGGTCGATGAGTTTAACAACCTCTTCGTCGATCTTCATGCGGCCTACCGCACCTTTCTGTTTGGTATTCCAAACCAGTTTTTCTCCGTCGAGGGTGATATGATTGAGCTCATCGAGATCTGCATCTTCCGAGCCAATATAGAAAACGGGAACGAAGTGAGCGGGAGCTAAGGAAGAGTTGAGTTCATCCGCCAGGCGGATGGCATGTATTATCTTATAAATAAAATACAGAGGACCTGTAAAAATATTATTCTGGTGGGCGGTGGTAATAGTGAATGTATCGGCCGACGATAATGAAGCGATGTTCTTACCGAGCCTCGCGCTGAGGTCCATTCCCTCATACTGCGCCCTGAGTTGCTGAACCAGTACCTTTCTATCCCCATTGAAATTCTTTCGCGCTTCCATAGCAGCCTTGATGCCTGTGATATCGGGAGAATGAAGATAGAATGGCTTGAGACTTTCGGCGTGATCGAGATAGTCCAATATGATATTGGAGAAGGCGTTGGTCTGGCGATAAGCTAACCGGGTAGAAGTACAGTCCATATTGACGTAAAAATAAAAAGAAGTTATGCTGGCACAGGAACCCCTGTTTGAAATTTAACGTTACTTTACCTGCCCTGAATTAGTTCTTTTGCCTCACACCCAGCACGAATAAAGGTACTAACACGATACGAGATTAAATGTTCAATGCTTAGCTGAACCGGTCGGGTCTGAATGCCTCAAGGGGAATACTGGGTATCCGGCCACCAATGATCTCCTGCACTATCTTGCCCGTAGCCGCGGCAGCGGAAACACCGAGCATCGCGT
>DATHKS010000549.1:0-2645 GCA_035488975.1 Chitinophagaceae bacterium
CCGTTGATTTCACTGCCTACTACAACCAGGCAACTGTGAAGTACGCCGGTAATAGCATCGCAGGACTCAACCAGGTACTTACACAAAAGTATATCGCATTATTTCGTCACGCCGGCCTCGAATCGTATTTCCAATACAGGCGGACCGGTGTACCTCTTTTTAATGTCGGACCCGGTACGGGCAATAGCGGGCGTATACCCAACCGTTTCAAATACCCGTCCGTAGAAAGAACGGCCAACGCGGAAAACTACAACGCCGCACTCAAGACGCAATTCAGCGGCAACGATGATATCAATGGCGTCATGTGGATTTTGCAATGATCGCGGTATCTAAGAATTTGATAGCAATCAGTTAGTAAGAGTTGGCGGGTCTTGTCCAGGACCTGCCATTTTTAAACATCAGCATGCTAAATCCATGCTACCGGGTAAATAACAATTCATCCTATTATTTTTTTTATGAGAAAATTCATCCTGTCAATAGTCGCCTCGCTATTCTGGCTCCTGGCAATATCCCAGTCTATGAAGACGGAGAATATCATCGTTATCACCCTCGATGGTTTCCGGTGGGAAGAATTATTCGGTGGTGCAGATAGCGCACTTATCCGGAACGTGAACTTTTCGAGGGACACATCGGCATTACAACAAGCCTTTTGGTCTGCAAGCGCGGATGAAAGAAGGAAGAAATTAATGCCATTTTTTTGGAGCACGATCCAGTCGCAGGGACAATTATATGGAAACCGGTGGACCGGAAGCCAGGTAAACAATGCAAACAAATACTGGTTCTCCTATCCCGGCTACAACGAAATATTCACGGGCTACCCCGATGATAGCGTGAACTCGAATGACAAGATCTGGAATAAAAATATTAACGTGCTGGAATATATCAACCAGCAACCGGCTTACAAGAACAAGGTTGCCGTCTTCTCCACGTGGGATGTCTTTCCTTACATTCTGAATACAAAGAGAAGCGGCCTGTATGTGAATGCGGATGTGGATTCACTCCATTTTAACTCAAAGGAATTCCAGTTGATCAATGATATCCAGTTTCTCACCACGCGGCCGCTGGGTGTAAGACCGGATGTGCTCACCTATATCGCGGGCCGCGAATACCTGAAGGCTTACCAGCCGAAGGTCTTGTATATCGCTTTCGATGAGACGGATGATTTCGCGCATGCAGGCATGTACGATCAGTACCTCGCGAGCGCCCATGCGGAGGACGCGATGATCGCCGACCTCTGGAAGACGGTGCAATCCATGCCGGCGTACAGGAACAAGACCACGATGCTCATCACCTGTGATCACGGTCGCGGAGACAAGATCAAGGACCAATGGAAGGATCATGGAACCAAGATCGCGGATGCGGGACAGATCTGGGTGGCCGCACTAGGGCCGGACACATCTCCGCTGGGCGAGGTAAAGAACGGACCGGTACTATATCAGCGGCAGCTGGCAACAACCATCGCGGCGCTGATCGGGATGGTATTCAAACCGGCTCATCCCACGATGGAACCAATTTCATCCATACTTCATTAACCGGAAAAAATGGAACAAGCATCTACTGAGTTGGCCGTGGAGGAGATACTTTCCCTCTACAGATCGTATGGTGGCGACGATTATATCGGCGAGCCTGTGTCGCAATTGGAGCACATGTGCCAGGCTGCGATGCTGGCAGAGAAAGCCGGATACGATGAGGAAGTCATACTCGCGGCATTCTTTCATGATATCGGGCATCTCTGCGAACACATTATGCCGGTTCAGCAGATGGATGGTTTTGGAGTTACCGATCACGAGAAACTCGGGGCGGACTATTTATTAAGCAAAGGATTCTCGGAGAAAATTGCGTCCCTCGTCAGGAATCATGTGCAGGCTAAACGCTACCTGACAAATCGTTTTCCCGAATACTTCGAACAGTTATCCGAGGCCAGTAAGCAAACACTCGGCTTCCAGGGAGGGCGGATGTCGGAGGAAGAAGCCATAGCCTTCGAGGAGGATGAATTCTTCGAGTTGCATGTCAAACTGCGCAGGTGGGACGAGATGGCGAAGCTCGAACACCAGCCATTACCCGGCCTCGGGAAATACGAGGATATGATGTTGCATCACCTCAACAGGAATAAATATTAAAATATGCATACGCCCATTCGTCTGGCGGTCTTTGATATTGCAGGTACTACCCTAGCAGATGATCATGCCGTGGCCAGATCATTTCAAAATGCCTTTGCTTCAAATGGATATTCGATCAGTGAGAATGAGATCAGGCCGCTCATGGGCTACAAGAAGACCTCGGCGATCCGCCTTGTACTGGAACGCCTGGCCGTTATCCCGGAAGATGAATTGGTAGATCGCATCCACACGGAGTTTGTGCGGGAGATGATCGCCTACTACGGTAACTCTCCTGAAGTAAGAGCCCTGCCGGGTGCGGTGGATACTATGCGCCTGCTAAGACAGAGGGGTATGCGGATCGCTCTCAACACCGGCTTTCCAAAGGAGATCGCCGATACGATACTTGAAAGAATGTTGTGGGTAAAAGACGGT
Organism: Chitinophagaceae bacterium; assembly: GCA_035488975.1. Lineage (GTDB taxonomy): Bacteria > Bacteroidota > Bacteroidia > Chitinophagales > Chitinophagaceae > DATHKS01. Next base: position 2,532 of record DATHKS010000549.1, read on the forward strand.
ATCGTGGATGACTATATAGCGAGCGACGAAGTGGAACATGGACGCCCTTATCCCACGATGATCCATACGTTGATGCTCCGTGCGGGCATCGATGATCCGAAAGCCGTGATCAAG
>DATHKS010000550.1:0-3216 GCA_035488975.1 Chitinophagaceae bacterium
AAAAAAGAAGACCGGCAAAAGCAAGGAGAAAGGCCAGGCTCGTGTCAAGTTTTTGTACACGTGTTACCACTATGGTGCCGAGCGTCAGTCCCGTGAAAAATAAGATGGCGTCATTTCCCCACTGCCCCGGTGAAAGCCACGCATCATGTGTAAGCAGGAGAGTGGCAACGATACCAAAGGCGGAGGGGTTGAAAATGTGTTTTCCTTTGTAACGAAAAAGATATTTTGAACCAACGGTAAACGCGCAGGCGAGTGCGGAGGTGCTCCAATGATTCGTCTTCAACAACAGGCAAAGGCTCATGGCGCTGATGAGTACGCTGAAGCCCCAGCGGTCAAATCCATTGGGACCCAGGAGGGACATGAACTTTTTTTGTTTCACTGATTCGGCCGAATAGTTGAAGAGTAAACATGCGCCGATACAGGTTGCGTAGTGAGGCCAGTCGGCCGGCCAGCCCAATACGCCGATGCCGTAGATAAGAAAGAACAATTGGAAGAGGACCTGAAAATACCGGGGGTCCGGACGAAAAGATTTCGTGGTCATGGCAGGAATTTAGAAGAGGGATGCAATGACGGGAGGGATTACATAAATGGGAGGTCACAAGACGTGAAACGTGAGTCGGCAATCGTGAATAGCGGCACTCTGATCGATTTGAATATCCTAATAGCAGCGGGTTCAATTCACGATTGCCGACTCACGATTGACGTCAAGGATTCACGCTAATGCCCTCGGAACGGTTTGCGAATGATGATGAATATTTTTTCGATTAATCGAGTGATTAGAGTCTTATCCCGTAGAAATATTTTGTTTGCAGCACGGGTTAAAAGAAAGCCGCTGCGCTCTGTAGGAACGCCTCACAATCATTTCTGTTTTTCAAGTGTTCTGAGGGAAGGCACATCTTCAAATGAAGATTTCTACATACCAATTGCTCCTATGGAGGCTAAAGCTTCGTCTCGCTCGCCAAAGCTGTGCGCAGGCGATGTTGGCTGGTCGTGAATTTGTCAGCAGATAAAAGAAAACCGGCAACCTCGAATAGTTTTTTTACATTTTTATTCTGGTGATTTCTCCTTGGTTTCGCTGAAACCGCAAGTGATATTTGCTTTACGATTATTTAATTACCTAATATCTGTTTTACGTAGATAGATATGGATTGAAAAATCTAAACAGCCCTCGGGATTGTTAGTATGCAGATTTGCTTCTGTTTGAAAGTGTCGACGGGATACTTTAGGCGAGGTGTAGCATTTTATTGCGTGTCAAACAATTCGGGGGAAAAGGTGGTGGAGGTGGGGGAGGGGAGGGGCCCCGGCAGGGGCTTCGCCGAGTTTAGACAAAGGTCCAAATCCTTAAAAAATATTACTATCCCCCATTAGTTTAACGTCATAGAATACTGCCCGTAAAATTAAATCTAAGCTATCACACCTGATGCGTGTCTCCACGCACAAACTTCAATAAATTTTCTCTCTGCAGTGCCCTGTCTACAGGCTGCGCTGCAAGAAAAGCATCTTCAATTCACGATTACCGATTCACGTTTCACGATCCCGTCTAGCTCACTCTCTATAGTCAGCAACAGTCTTCTTATCATTCAGCGCCGTTTCCTTCTCCACTTTTATCTCCGTCTTCTTCGGAGTGGAAACCAGAGGGGCTGTTGCCTTATGGCTAAGTTGGTTGAGACTGGGAGCGATGACCAATGACACGATCGACATCAGCTTGATGAGGATGTTCATGGATGGCCCGGAAGTATCCTTGAAGGGATCGCCGACCGTATCGCCTGTAACCGATGCCTTATGTGGTTCCGATTTTTTATAGTACATCTGGCCATTGATCTCAACGCCTTTCTCAAATGATTTCTTCGCATTGTCCCAGGCGCCGCCGGCATTGTTCTGGAACATACCCATCAATACACCGCAGACCGTAGCGCCGGCCAGGAAACCTCCCAATGCCTCTGCACCGAGACCGGGCATGAAGCCGATAATGAGAGGAGAGACAATGGCAATGGCGCCGGGCAACATCATTTTCTTAAGTGAGGCCTTGGTAGAAATGGCGACACATTTATCATATTCCGGTTTACCGGTTCCTTCCATGATGCCGGGGATCGTGCGGAACTGGCGGCGGACTTCTTCCACCATGGCCATGGCCGCTTCGCCCACAGCACGGATAGCAAGCGAGGAGAATATGAAAGGAATCATTCCGCCCACGAAGAGACAGGCAAGAACATTCGCCTTATAAATATCAATACCTGTGATACCCGCAACACCAACGAAGGCTGCAAACAATGCAAGAGCCGTCAATGCAGCCGATGCAATAGCGAAACCCTTGCCACTCGCCGCCGTAGTATTACCCACTGCATCGAGCACATCCGTCTTCTCGCGTACATCACTTGGAAGCTCGCTCATTTCCGCAATACCGCCGGCATTGTCGGCGATAGGACCAAAGGCATCGATCGCCAGTTGCATCGCCGTGGTGGCCATCATGCCTGCCGCAGCGATTGCCACGCCATACAGTCCAGCACATTCATACGAACCCCAGATACCACCCGCGAGTACGAGGATGGGAAGAAAGGTAGATTCCATTCCAACCGCGAGACCGCCGATCACATTCGTTGCATGACCGGTAGACGATTGGCGGATTATACTAAGCACGGGACGCTTGCCCATGGCCGTGTAATATTCAGTAATGATGCTCATCAGTGCACCCACGAGGAGTCCGACGCCGATCGCGCCCATCACACCCCATTTGGTGAAGATGATATTCCTCAGTTCCATACTCTCCGGAAGAAGCCAGTACACCAGCCCGATCGAGGCGATGCCCGTGAGCACGATGGATCCCCAGTTGCCCATGTTTAGGGCCTTCTGTACCGTATGCGTGTTGATGCCTGAGCCTTCACTAATGCGAACGAACAGCGTTGCAACAATAGAGAAAAGAATACCTATGCCCGCGATGAGCATGGGAAGAATAACGGGTGAGAATCCGCCAAGCGTATCCGCATCCAGTACCCTTGTTTGTTGTCCCAATACAATAGTGGCAAGAACGGTTGCTACATATGATCCGAAGAGATCCGCGCCCATACCAGCTACATCACCTACATTATCGCCCACATTGTCGGCGATAATGTAGGTGATGTGGCCGGTATGGGCGCGGATCTCTTCGGATCATATGTCGCAACCGTTCTTGCTACTATTGTATTAGGACAACAAACAAGGGTCCTGGATACGGATACG
>DATHKS010000551.1:0-3768 GCA_035488975.1 Chitinophagaceae bacterium
CGTATCCGTACTTTTTTTGGCAATTTTTACATGAGGCATATCTTATTCCTTTTTATAAGTAGATGAATAATTGATGAAAATCCACAAAAAATGGGTCCTCTTATTTATCTTATTTGTACAAGGAACCGAAGCTTTGTGTCAGGGTAAAACCTGATTCATCAATGCCATATGTAATCGAGTCAATCTTAGTAGTAAAGATATTGTACATGATCAGCGCCAGGGCCGATGTACCGATACCCAGGGCCGTGTTGTACAAGGCCTCGGAGATACCGATCGCCAGTGCGGTTGAATCGGAGCCACCGCCTGCAGAACCCAGTGCCGCAAACGACTTGATCATACCAATTACCGTTCCCAACAGGGCGACCAGCGTACCGACCGACGTGATGGTGGAAAGGAATACGAGGTTCTTCTGCAGCATCGGTAATTCAAGAGCTGTAGCTTCTTCTACTTCCTTCTGGATTGAGAGAACCTTTTGCTCTGTATCAAGGGCTGATTCGTTGATCATTTCCTTGTAGCGGCGGAGACCTGCTTTCATAACGTTGGCAACTGAACCACGTTGTTTGTCGCACTCTGCCAGTGCAGCATCCACATTGCGGTTAGCCAGGTGGTACTGTACCTTACGGATGAAGTCGGAGATCGATCCATTGCCCAATGCCTTTTGAATTGTCAGGAAGCGCTCGATTGAAAAAACGATAACCATCAACAACATTCCGATCAGGAGCGGAACGATGATACCACCCTCATAGATGCGGTGCAGGGCATCCTTTGGTGTTTTGTGCTCAGGCCAGAACCAGCCCTCTCCCTTTGTCTGGAATCCATTGGGATCTCCTAAAATAAACCGCCAGATGCAGTAGCCAGCAATGATGCAAATAATGGGAGCGATCCACGAGATAGCATTACCACTTTTCTTTGGTTGAACAGAAGTAGCCTTAACCGATGCGGTGGCAGTTGGTTTAGTCTCAGCCATGATCTTAATTTTTAGTGTTTTTAAATTTTAAAGAGCCTTGTTTCAAGGCTACAATTCTACTGAAAAAGTGTTAAGAAAAAGTCTCCCTGTTATTTTTTTTTATAACAAGGCCTTCAAGGTAAGGATTTTTTCAACTGTAACAACTCCATGAAAAATAAATTGATAACAATTTCATAGACCTGATATTATACTGATTATTCGTACCTCAGCGCCTCGATGGGATTCAGCCGTCCTGCCTTGAATGCGGGGTATAATCCGGCGGCCAATCCAACGATGCTGCAGATGAGGATGCCATAGAGGATCCAGTCCCAGGGAACAACGAAGCCCGTATTGAGAACAAGTGAAAAAAGATTTCCTACCAGCACGCCGAGGAAGATACCGAATATTGCGCCCAGCACACTGATGATCATTGCCTCCAGGAGGAATTGCCGTCTCACCATCTTGCTTTTTCCCCCGATGGCCTTTATCAGACCCACTTCTTTTGTCCGTTCCGAAACCGACACAAGCATGATATTCATCAGGCCGATAGCCGCTCCTATCAAGGTGATCAGCCCGATCACGGTGGCTGAAATGGTCAGGAAACCGAGGCTGTTCATAGCCTTCTCTGCTATGCTGTCGCTGCGGTCCATTTTAAAATTACTTTCCTCCGTCGTTGTCAGTCTCCTGATGGGACGAAAGGCAGCTTCCGCCTCACCCATAGCCTCATTCACCTGACGAATGTCGTTTGTCATCACCGCCACTACGTACGATGCATCGTTAGGGAAATTCCGGTCGATATTATTATAACTCGTAAAGATCATGTTGTCGCGGCTGAACCCGAGCGTTGCACCCCGGCTGCCGAGCACACCCAATACACGATAGGGAATATTGTTTATCCTGACCGTCGTATTCGTTGCCTTCTGTATATCATCCTTGAATAATTTCTTCGCCACATCATAGCCCAGGAGCACCACATTGCTGCCCGCCTGCACTTCCGTCTTGTTGATATTCCTTCCATCCGCAAGCGTGAACCCATTCAATAATAAATAATTCTCATCTCCCCCCGACATCATCACATTCGGGCTGGTCTTCTTGTCCTCGTACGAAACGATATTGCTCCTGTTTCCGAAAACGGAGATACTCGTGATCGCAGGATAATGATAGTTCTGGACGAATAATTCCGCATCGTCCTTGGATATCTTGATGTCCAGGTTGGATTTCTTTTCCTTCTTGGCTCCTTTCTTCGAGACCTTCACCTCGTCATTACCTCCTCCGCCGCCGAAATGGATGTTTCTCTCCTTGTACCGGAGTGTGAAGGCATTCGCCCCCATGGTGGAAAAGCTCTCCGAGAATTTCTGGTTCATCGCCTTGATGGCAGTGATGATACCGACAAGCGCCATGATCCCGAAGGCAATGATGGCCACGGTAAGGCCGGTCCGGAGACGGTTGCTCCTGACGGTGCGCCAGGCCAGTGAAAGTACATCGAGGAAACTCATATAAGTGCCCTGAAATTAAACAAAGAAAAGGGATAAAGGCAAGTCAAGATTCAAAAGTCAAAATTCAAAAGTCAAAATTCAAAACTGCACCGTGTAATTGGCGGCAGATCGGTAGTTTAACCTGAAAGCCTCATCCCGGCTTTAAAAATAAAACCAGTAAAGCAGGAGTTGGGGGAATATTCCGAGGAGAATGATGATGAAGGCAACCACCGCCAGCGCCCATTTGAAAGCTGGGGAAACGGTGACCGTGGCATTTCCATCCCTGAAATACATGGCCTGGACGACCCGGAAATAATAATAGACGCTCACCACCGCCATCAACACGGCGAAGATGACGAGCCAGAGCATGTTCCCTCCCGCCATCGCCGCCCGGAGCATGTAGAATTTTGCAATGAAGCCCGCCGTCAGGGGAATACCAGACAGGGAAAGAAGGAATATAGTGAGTACCGCCGCTATCAATGGTTGCTGGCGGGCAAGCCCGTTGAAGCCCTCGAAGCTTTGGTCGTTCAGTTTGGTGAGCACGGCGAAGATCCCGATGGTGGCGAGACTATAGGCGGCCGCGTAGAGCAGTATCCCTTCCTTGCCTTCCGTATTCATGGCATACAGGGCCAGCAACATGAAACCGGCCTGGGCGATGCTCGAGTACGCCAGCATGCGCTTCACGCTTTGCTGGAATACGGCGGTGATGTTCCCGATGAATAGCGTTGCCGCCGCTATCAGCGCTACCCAGATCTGCCACTTGCCCTGCAGTCCGCCGAAGGTCTCATCGAAGAGACGGATGAACCCGATGAATGCCGCCGCCTTCACAATGGTTGCCATGAAGGAGGTGAAGACCGTTGGCGCGCCATCATACACATCTGGCGTCCAGAAATGAAATGGTACGGCAGAGACCTTGAAGGACATAGAGAAAAGCAGGAGCAGCATGCCGGCGACGGGCAACACAGCCGGATGGCCGGTGCCGAGTTTCAGCAGGCTGGTATCGAATGTTCCGGTGGCACCATAGATCAGTGCGATCCCCATCAGCATCAGTCCGGTGGAGAAGGCGCCCATGAGGAAGTATTTCAGCGATGCCTCGTTGCTCTTCAGGTTCTTCTTATCGCTACCGGTCAGGATGTAGAGCGGTATTGACAATATTTCTATGCCGAGAAAGAGTATGAGCAATGATTTGAAAGATGCCACGAGAATGACGCCGCACAGAACGAAGAACAGGAGTGCGAAGTATTCGGAATAGTAGTTGCCGACCTTCTCCATGTCGCGCGCCGACAGGATGAAATAGATCAGCGTACAACCAAAGGCGATGGTATTGAAGAGCAGGGCAAACCGGTC
>DATHKS010000552.1:0-5910 GCA_035488975.1 Chitinophagaceae bacterium
GGCTTCTATGATATTCCTTTCCTCCTGGATGTGCCGGGGGAAGAGCTTCCAAAGGTGCGGCATTATTATAAGGATCCTCATTTCTATGCCTTCCAGCGGCTGATCGTGGTGGGGGCACAAAACTCGGCCGTAGATGCGGCGCTCGAGACCTGGAGAAAGGGAGCGCAGGTCACGATGGTCATCCGCGGTCCCGAAATAGGCCAACGCGTGAAGTATTGGGTGAGGCCCGATATCATCAACCGCATTGCTGAAGGCTCCATCAAGGCCTATTTCAATTCCACCATTGCAGAGATACGCGAACAGGAGGTCGATATAAGGACACCGGAGGGCATCATCACTCTTCCAAACGACTGGGTACTTGCATTGACCGGTTATCAACCCAATCTTGCATTCCTGCGAAAGCTCGGCATTGAACTATCCGGCGATGCCGTGATGTGCCCACAGGTGGATATGGATACGCAGGAATCGAATGTACCAGGTATCTTCCTTGCCGGAGTGATCTGCGGGGGAATGAACACGAACCGGCTATTCATCGAAAACTCGCGTGAACACGCCGTGCGGATCATCTCGACAATAAAGAGCAGGCCAGGAATTACTACCTGACCGTCTCCATCAGTTTAGAGAAAGATATCCAGAAAATATTTCCGGATCCATTGAAGATGGCCGTGTACATCTTTATGAAATCATCGTAGACCAGTTTCCTGTCGGTGAGTTGTGAAGGAATCTCTCTTCGTTCACTGGTGAAGAAGAAAATCTTGCGGTCGGGACTCACATAGGGACAGTAATCGAGATAGGGAGAATTGATTGCGTCGAGGTTTTTTGCCGGCTGCCATTTATCGTTTGCATCCTTCGTACTGATATAAAGATCTCCCCTCCCCGTATCATCCTTCCTGCCATAGGAGGTGAAGAGAATGAAGCTCTCGTCGGGACTGACGAACGCATTGAATTCATATTTCTCCGAATTCACCTCGCTATCCAATGAAACAGGCTTCTCATAATGATCGTGTGCACGTCGTGCCATGTATATATCTTCCTTTCCTTTGGATGAGGCATAGGAGGCAGTGAAATAAAGATTGCCATTGGCGGCCAGCGATGGATAGAACTCATCCTGTTCGGTGTTGACGGGTGCGCCGATATTTATCGCCTCGCTCCATTTACCATTGCCCTGGCGCTCCACTACCCAGATATCGAAGTCCTTCTTATCATGTCCTTCCACCGGCCTGTTTGATGCGAAGAACATTCGCTTGCCATCAATGGAGAAGGCCGGTTCGAGATCGCTGTAGTTGCCGGAAAAAGGAATGACCGCAGGCCTGGACCACTTTCCATCATCGCCCAGGTAACAAACCATGATCGCACTGATGCTGTTCACAGGAGAAATTACGGTGTAATACATCTCCCTGCCATCCGGAGATATCGCCATATCGCGTTCATTCAATCGTGTACTCACCACGCCCTTACCAAAAAGTGAAAGTGTATCGGGGATCCTGGACAGATCCAACTGTGCAGACACATGCACACAAAGAACAAATAACAGTATCAGGCAGCTTAGTAAGCGTAGCATACATATCCATTAGGGAATAATATTAACGAATATGCAGCTTACTCCTAATTGTATTTTATAAATGGCATGGCAGACCAACGGACGGTCATCCCAGGGGGAATCGGGAATTGGGAATTAGGGAATAAGGAATTAGGAATTTGGCTTCAACAGAAGTAAACTATTGGACTGTCATCGTCTTCGAATGAGGCTTTTGAATTTTTACTTTTGAATTTTGACTTTTGAAAAGCCCTATTTTTAGGGAGTCGCCAAAACCAGGACCAACCATGCGCATCTCCGCCAAACCCGTTATTTCCGTCGTATTACTCATTGGGGCCTTCGTGGCCGGCCTCTTATTCCTCATCAGGGGCTGCCTCTCGAAATATGATGAAAGATCCGCGCTTTCCCATGTCCTGTATTTCGAACAAGGCGATCAGCATGTCGTATTCTCGATCGTCAAATTCGAGAAAGCCGTTTCCTATTCGCAGAACGGTGGGTTCATTAACAAGACGGTAAACACGGACTACTATGTGCAGGTGAATGATGCCGTAAGCGGTCAGAAACTCAAACAGGAAAAGGTCAAGAACCACAGCGACATCAAGGACTATCCCGTAGAGATGCTCGGCGCCGATGGCAATACCGCCTGGTTGTATATGAGCGAGCCTATCGCCTTCGATCCATTTACACTCGTTAAGATCGCGGACAAGAACATACTCGAAGAAAAAAATCCATCACTCAAAGGAAAGTTCCCCTCCGAAAGAAGGTATTACCGCTTCGACGCTGGTGAACATGCTCTTTATTTCACCGCATCGGACGGCTCCTCGTGGAGAATGGATACCAAGACACTGAAGGCTATTCCAAGTGAGTCCGGCGCAACGGAGCCAACCGGAGACGAAATGGTGAAACGCATCGAAGAACTGATGAAGCAAAACAAGGTGCTACAGGATTGCCTGTACCAGCAAAAAAGCTATCGCCCCTCCTAACAGCTGTCCGCCCGCCAGATCACCAACCAGGAGTACAACCGGCTTACCAAAAATTACTACGAGCAACGCACGATCTTATACAATACCGCGGATAGCCTGCAGAAAATAAAATCGACCGTAGATAAGGTGCATTATTCGCACGAAGAGATCAGGAGAAGAGTCAAGGCATTGCAGGGAACTTCAGGCATCAGCTTCAACCAGGTAAAATTGAATGCAGATACCGCCGATGGAAAATGGTTCGGGATTTTCACACCGGAAGAAATTCAAAAGCTTCCGACCCGCTTCGATTATCAACCGGCCCATAATGAGATCGCGCGGCGGCAACTGTACAGGAGCAAGTATTCGATCGATCAGAACGGCGAGATCCTTTCGGGAAAGGAGAATGCAGACGTGAGCAAATCCTTCTATTTCCTGGATGGTGGTTTCCTGATGGGAGAGGAAACGGGCAAGCCATTGCATATAAATGGTTCATGGCTCGTACTCTCGAAAGATGTTATAGGCAATGATGGTAATATCCAGGTAAACCGGGTGTCGCAGGATGGCGCCACCGCTGGATCTTCGATTCGCATTTGAAGAAATGGTCGGATTATATCTGTACGGGAAAGCAACTTCTGATAATGGGCACGGATAACAAGGAACTCAGCAGCGGCGACTGCAATATACTCTGGTGTCTCGATCTTTCTACAGGCAAGGCGGCGCGGTACGACTTCTTCACCGATAAATGAGAATAATAGTTCAATGTGACAATTTGACAATGTGCCAATTAGTAAATGTGCAAATGTGCCAATGATCCTAATTAGTAAAGGCATTTCGCATCGGAGCACGCCCCCATTGGCGCATTTGCAAATTGGCACATTGGCTAATTATCGAATTGCTTTCTTCATGAGCCAGTCGTTTTGAACTTCATCTCCCAGGATGAAAACATGATCGCTGAACTTTTCGAAGCCCCATTTATGATAGAAGTCGATGGCGCGTTGGTTCTTTTCCCAGACACCGAGCCATACTACCTTGTTCTTCTTCTCCGCGGCTATATCGATGCAGGCGGTCATCAATGCCCTGCCAATACCCTTCCCAATGGCGGTGGCCACCGCATATATCCTTGCGATCTCCATTGCCTTAACGGTCCCCAACGAAGGAGGGTTATTGTTCTCACGCATTCTTGCATAGCCCACCGGCTCCAGTCCGTCGTAGGCGAGGATGAAAATATTCCAGGCTGCTCCCACTTCCTTCAACAAGGTATCGCGGGTGAATTGTTCGGTGAGGAATTTATCCATGTTCTCTTTCGAATTGTGCGGAGCAAACGTATCGTAGAATGTCTGGCGGCTCATATCGGCAATGAGCTCCGCATCGGTCTCAGTGGCAAAGCGAATCGAAATCATAAAGGCAATCTACTGAATTTTATGAAAGCCCGGTGCTTCGTGGTTCAATACAGGAACCACTAAGGCACGAAGGCACAAAGAAATACAATTAGCCAATTTGATAATTTGGCAACCTTCCTGCGTCAAGGCTTCGCATACCACGCACAATTGGCACATTATCAAATTAGCAAATTATCAAATTGTTTTCTTGTATTTCTTCGTGCGCCTTCGTGTTCTTTGTGTCTCCGTGGTTCAATATAGGAACCACCAAGTCACGAAGGCACTAAGGAACACAAAGGCTTCGCATACCACGCACAATTGGCACATTATCAAATTACCAAATTGTCAAATTGTTTTCTTGTATTCCTTCGTGCACCTTCGTGTTCTTTGTGTCTTCGTGGTTCAAACACTGTTTAAAGACGCAAAATTGGCGACTCAACCCGCAGCCTTTTTCGGGAATGACCTTCCAGCCCTTTTCTTTCGCCGTTGGAATAGTAACTGCTTCGAACCTCTCCGGGAGTACGTAATTTTTAATGCATCTTTCTATCTAATCTAAAACTAACCATGTATGGCACAAAGATCATTCTTGCGCTCAGTTGCTATTGCAGCGGGCGTGTTGTGTATTCAAACCGGGTTCGCGCAGATCACTACGCCGCGGACTCCCAGTCCCGCCGCTAAAGTTTCGCAGACCATTGGTATCTCCTCCGTAGAAATCGATTACTCCCGCCCTTCGGTAAGAAGCCGGGAGATATGGGGCAAGCAGGTACCCTTCGGATGGAACGTCCAGGGCTTCGGTGCAGGTAACTCCGCACCATGGCGTGCAGGAGCCAATGAGAATACGGTCATCCATTTTTCCCACCCGGTCAAGGTGGAGGGTCAGCCCGTTCCCGCCGGCGACTATGGCCTTTTCTTCGTGGTCAATGCGGACAACACCGGCGAAGTAATTCTATCGAAGGATAGCCGCTCCTGGGGAAGTTTCTTTTATACGAAAGACCAGGACCAGCTTCGTGCGAAGATCCAACTGAAGGATATTCCATTTGTCGAGATGCTGACATATGACTTCACCAACCTGACGAAGACAAGCGGCGAACTCGATCTCAATTGGGAGAAGAAACAATTCCCGGTGAAGATCGAATACGATGTGGACAATATCGTAATGGCGAATGCCGAGGAGGAATTGAAGGGGCCTGTCGGTTTTAATTGGCAGGGCTTTGCTACTGCAGCCAACTATGCATTGGCAAATAAAATAGATCTGGATAAGGGATTAGTATGGATCGATAAGGCGATTGCACAGAATAATAGTTTTGCTACACAAAGCATCAAGGCAAACCTGCTGAAGGCGACGGGTAAGAATGAAGAGGCGGACAAGATCATGAACGAGAACCTGGCGAAGGCGACAGAGGTTGAATTGAATGCGTATGGATACCAGCTCATCGCCGAAAATAAAATGGACAAGGCGATCGAGATCTTCGTCCTGAACACACAACGGAATCCGAAGAGTGCGAATGCATGGGACAGTCTCGGGGAGGGATACTTCACAAAAGGCGATAAGAAGAATGCACTGAACAGTTTCAAGAAATCGATGACCCTGGATCCTCCAGCGAATGTGAAGGCGAACTCGGAGAAGTTTTTGCAGCAGTTGGGGGCAACAAATTAGGCAACTAGCCAATGTGCCAATTAGCCAATGTGCCAATTATGGCGTGCTCCGATGAGTAAAGCCTGACCGATCTGAGGTCCATTGGCACATTGGCTAATTTACAAATTGACTAATTGTTCTATCACCATCGCCGACGCTCCCCCACCCCCATTACAAATCCCAGCCGCGCCATAGCGCGCCTTATTCTGTATTAGGACGTTGATGAGTGTGACGAGTATTCTTGCACCGCTGGCGCCGAGTGGATGACCCAGTGCTACTGCGCCGCCGTGTACATTGACTTTTGATGGATCGAGTTTCATCCGGCGCGTGTTCTCTATGCCGACCACCGCGAAGGCCTCATTCAATTCCCAGTAAGAAATATCTTCCATCTTAAGG
>DATHKS010000553.1:0-7822 GCA_035488975.1 Chitinophagaceae bacterium
CCCTGCCGCCTTTCATTTCGACTTTTATGGAGACAGCATCGACCTTCCTTATGATCCTTCATTGCAGGTACCATTCGATCAACCCCTTTCTGCGGAGGCCATTCAATCATTCCGCAAGGCCCTCGACGGTACGGGATATCAACCCATGGTGGCCGCGCTCAGGAAATACCAGGAGCAATACAAGCTGGACGACTGGTTGTACTATCAGCTGATCAGGAAGACGGCACAGCTTATTAGTCCAAAGGCCGAAAACTACACCCGCTATACACTCTATAAGTGGTTCCTCCTGACAGAATCAGGGTATAATGCAACGCTCAATATCGATAGCAGCAAGATCCTTTTCTATGTGCAAAGTGATGAGAATATCTACGAGATACCATCGCATATACGCGATGGAAAACAGTTCGTCTGTCTTAATTACCATGACTATGGATCAATAGACTTCGACAGGGAGAAATTTAACGAGGTCTCATTGAATGTTCCCAATGCCGAGAAGGCATTTTCGTATAAGATCACCCAACTGCCGAATTTTACCGCCTGCGATTACCAGGAGAAGGACCTTCGCTTCAATGTATATGATAATGCTTACCAGTTCAAGGTTAAACTCAATCCCCAGGTGCAGTCTATCTTCGCCAATTATCCCACGGTAGATTATGCCTCCTATTTCAATATTCCACTCAGCCGCGAGACGTACAGCTCTCTCATTCCGTTACTGAGACAAAATATCAAGGGACTCAATACTAAGAATGGCGTCGATTACCTGATGCGTTTTACCCGTTACGCCTTTCTCTTCGAGCCGGACACACAGAACTTTGGAAAAGAGAAACGCCTTACTCCGGAACAGACCTTGTTCTATGAGCACAGTGATTGCGAAGACAGGGCCGCCCTATTCTTCTACCTGGTGAAGGAGTTCTACAACCTCCCCATGATCGTACTCTCCTATCCGAAACATATTACCATAGCGGTGAAATTCAGCACGCCTTTCGGCAAATCGGTGGTGTATAAGGGTCAGCGGTATTCCGTTTGCGAGCCGACTCCGCAAAAAGAGGACCTGCCGATAGGGCAAGTCTCCCATGAACTGCGCAGGATTGCATACGAAGTTGTTTATGCCTATTCCCCGGGCGACAAATGAAAAAAATTCAAAAGTAAAAAATCAAAAATAGACCCTACCCGACAGAGCGTTAACTTCTGTTCGAGCAGGGTCTATTTTTGACTTTTTACTTTTGACTTTTGACTTATTACTATTTACCCCATACTGCCCACGTAGCAGTCCAGTGTGTCGTTCCATCGAGGGCACCCTTGTAGGTAACCTTATCGAAGAAAGCATCGGTGAGTTTGCCGAAATCAAAGAGTGCACCGGCAAGCAAAGGAGAACCGGCTGCAGGCTTGACATTCGGAGTCACGTTATTGAATGGATCCGTGAGCTTGGCATCAGCTGTTGCCGCCAGGATGGTCGACTTGTACGTTACCGTTGTCAGCGTGGCGATAGAAGCATTGTCATAGACAAGGCCGCCACTGATAGGCTTATTCAATTCAGCATCCACATCGGCTGTGTACGCCTTGAGATAGCTGTTGTAGAACGCGCTTGTTCCCCTGAGGTAATAAGCTATGGACGAATCTTCCTGGACGCGTAAGCCGCCCTTCTGACCACCCAACACTACGGAATTAGCGAGGATGAATTGAGAACCTCTTCTCCAGCGCATGCTCCAGCCATAATCGGCAGAGACACCGGCTCCGTTATTTGGTCCTATTGCAGTGAAATTCGAAAGCACGGGCGAAGTAATAGGTGTGCGGGTCAACAGGAAGCCATTTGCAGGATTCACATTGTCTACTTCGAAATTGTTCGACACATCACCGGTTGTTCCCTTTCCATCGGTGAACTTCGGATCCTTTATAGAGATCGCGAACTGGATCTTACCACGGTATCCATCATCCATATCGAAATCATCATCTGCGCAGTTGTAAGCAATAAGGTGTTTGGCATTGACCGTGCCGCCGAAGAACTCGAAGGCATCATCGAGACCGCGAACCACCTGGATATAGTCGATCGTTGTTCCCGAACCGACACCATATAATGATAACCCGTTCACTTCGTCACCGGGTGCTACGGCTTTGCCGCCATATTCAATACGCATGTATTTCAATACACCTGAATTATCTACGTCGCTGCTGCCACCAAAAGCACTATAGGCTGCATCAACACCACCCTCGATCACGGAGTGATTGCCATTGCCGGTTGCCAATCCTACGATGATGAGACCGCCGAGGTCACCAGGTTGTGGAATAGCCTCTGCAGATGTGAACACGATAGGCTCTGCTGCCGTACCCGCGGCCTGTATCTTGGCTCCGCGATAGATAACGAGAACACCTGCTGAATCTTTGTTCGAAACGATCTTCGTTCCCGGATCGATAGTCAGTGTAATGCCGCTATTCACATACACATATCCACGCAAACGATATGTCTTGTCTTTTGTCCAATGCTGATCGGTGCTTATTATACCACGCACATCAGGAGTGGTTGTGCCGCCACCGCCTCCACCACCGGGAGGTCCTGGATCCGGATCGGGCGTATTATCACTCTTCTTACAAGCCGTTCCTGCCACAATAAGGCTGACGAGGAAACCCGCTAAAATCTTTTTCATAAATGTTTTTTGTTGTTTGATGGGCCGAAAGTATTACCGTAACCTTACCGAATTGTTAGGGATATCTTATCAAATTGTTACTACTCTGAATACATGTATTGGGGGAATGAAGACTATTGACTTTTCGATTTAACCACAAAGAGCACAAAGGTTTTCACAAGGAGCACAAGAGCTTCTAAAAGTTGAAACCGTCCCTCTAACTAGACGTCCTTGTGTTCTTCGTGAAAACCTTTGTGCTCTTTGTGGTTAAAAAAACAATTCACTATCATTTTCCAAAACTATAGCGCAACGATAACGTCGCCGTCGTTCCGAATTTATTAGACGCAATGATCTTATCCTCTGAAGGGTTGAAGTTTGTATTGGACGTTGTGGGATCGAACTTATAGTACCACTTGTATGGCTGTGCCAGGAGATCACTCACCGTCAACTTCACTTCGAATTTATTCTTCAGCATTTTCTTGCTTACCTGGAAATCCACCATGTCCCTCGGTTTTTCAAAGATGTTCAATGCAGCACCGCTTTGCGCCCTGAAGCGAAGACGCGGACCAATCCGGTTATAGAGAACATTGACGGAGAATCCATCGTTCGACGAGGTATAGTTCATTCCGCCATTGATGAGATAAGGCGATTGGCCCTGCATCGGGCTATTGATCTTCACACCATCGAACTGCACCGACCCCTTGATATAGGCAGCATTAGTATAGAATGTAAGTCTTTCGAAGAAACCGCTGCCAATGAAATCAAGCTTCTTACGCACTTCGATCTCCGCGCCATACACCGTGGAATGATCCGCGTTATCGAAGGAAAGGATATCATTCCCCTTGTTCGTCTGCTCGATAGGCTTGTCGAAGTATTTATAGAAAACACTGGCGGAGATGATCTCACCGGCTGCAGGAAACCACTCATAGCGCAGATCGGCATTGGTATTCTTGCTTCTCTCGAGATTCGTATTGCCTATGATGATGTAATTATTATCATAATCATACACGCGATAGTCTGCGAGCTCGCGGAATTCCGGCCTGTTGACCGACTGTGATCCTGCTATGCGGAGATTCGTCTTATTGTTCAGCGAATAGGTGAAGAGGACCGAAGGAAGAATATCTGTATTATCATAGTTCTTCGTTTCCTTACCACGGGCGGTCAGCTCCTGCTTGTATTTTTCAACACGTGCACCCCAGGTCAATTTAACCTTGTTGGAAAATTTATTGTCGAGCATTACATATCCTGCATTCAGCAATGCATTAGCTGAATAAGAGGTGGAGCTCGTCTCGATGTTGGCTACAGTCAGGTTATATTGATCGATGTTTGAAGGAGAAAAGATAGTATTGAAGGTGGTCTCTTTCTTTTCCGCGATCTGTACTCCCGATGAGGAGAAGGTGGCATAACCCAATGCATCTACTTCCACGTCCCTGTCCCTGTAATAATTCATGGTACCGAACTTCAGCTTCTGTACCTGCCCCAGCCAGTTGAACTGCCTCGTGGCATTGGCGGAAGCGCCATAGATATATTCGCCGAGAAAGGAATAGACCCGGCCCGCATTGCTTATCTCCGGTGAGTTCTGGTTGTTCAATTTTAGATAATAGCTGCCATCAATGCCCTCGGGTGACCGGAAGGAGAGAATGCGCTGGTCGGGCTGGTTCTTGTATGTATACCCGAACGAACCATTCCAATCCACCGTCCAGTTCTCGCCCAGCTTATGCACGCCTTCGAGTACCGAGTTGACGAGACCCGTTCCCGAGGCTTCGCTGTTGACACTCTTAACATAGAAGGGCACATCGGGATTGATCTCGTAGTTGGCGCCACTCCGAATACCTGTCGTCTTCACAAAGTTGTTATTGAAGAGGTTCTTCAGAGAGATCTTGCTTTTCCGGTAAGAGTAGGTGAGATTGAATAGTCCTGAAAGATTATTCTTCTCGTCATAGTTATCCGTATTGTAATCGTACCGGTGATTTATTACATCGTATTCATTCCTTTCCCTCTCCGACGCACTCCTTCCATTGCCATATCCTATCGAATAGATATACCCGAGCTTCTGTCCGTGTTTCAGGAGCGAAGTATTGCCACCGGTATACGTGAAACTCACCGAAGGAGCGCTCTGGTTGGCCGGCTGGTATCCATAGGTGTTAGGGAATAGTTTGGTCACGGAGTTTTTGAATGCGTCACTCTTATTGATGAAGCCATACCGGTTGCGGAAGTAAGGGCCGGGGATGAGACGTGAGTCATCGAAAAAACCAAGTGCATCCATGGAGCCATTCGGGTATGACTTATAAAAGTTCTTTCCCGTGGTCATGGAGTTATAGCTCAGGGAGACCGAAAGCTCGCTTAAGCTCTTGGAGGGATAGTCCTTCGTAAGGACCTTGATCGCGCCACCGGCAAAGTCGCCCGGCAGGTCCGGCGTGGCTGTCTTATATATAATGAGATTGTCTACAACGGAGGAAGGGATGATATCGAAAGCAAATGCCTTCTTATCGGCCTCGGTGCTGGGCAATACCGAATTGTTCAGCATGGAGACATTGTATCGTTCGCTGAGGCCGCGGATGATGACGAATTTATTATCCTGGACGGATGCGCCGCTCACGCGTTTCAGCACCTCACCGGTGTTCTTATCGGGAGATTTCCTGATCACCTCGGCAGATATTCCATCGGAGATGGCGGAACTGTTCTTCTGTGCAACATAGATCGAAGCCTGCGCTTCCTTGCGAACCGACGCCTTTACTACCGCTCCTTCGAGCTGCTTGCTGGTGCGTTCGAGTGAAATGGTCAGAATGGGAGTATTCGCATCGGTGATCTCGATATCGGAGACCTCCTTTGAATTGAAGCCCACACTGGAAATGGTAATAGTGTATTTCTTATTCTTCTCGAGGGTGATGAAGAACCCTCCTTCTACATCCGTATTGACTCCGGTATTGCTACCGGATATGATAATGGACGCCCCGGCAAGTGGTGAGCCGTTCTCACTATCGATCACCTTTCCAGACACTTTGGAAGTCTTGGTTTGGGCGAAAGACAGCGACCCGAGGCATAGCAATAAACAAAGCAGTTTCAACCTTGAAAGCATATCTGGCAGATTTGGCGCAAAGGACGGCCGGCAAGGTTACCGGTATGTTAACCCAGAATTAAGGAATTATGACGCCAATGTTACCGGATTGTTAAGTCAGCCCGGGTCCGGGGAATCAGGCCACTAAAGGCAGGAAAAGGCTGGTTTTCAGGTATTCCCCGCCAAATGCATGAGTGTTCTATCTTTACGCCATATTAAGGAATTATTAATTCCTCTCTTTTAACCCACCGGGGCCTGGTAACCCGGTAATTTCGCGAACCTTCGCGTGGCTCCGGGGAAACCGGGCACACGGAACAAATAAAAACATATGGGACTCAATTCCTTCCTCAAGATATTCATGCCCAAGAACCGTATCTTCTTCGAGTTGTTCGAACAGGTGGCCGACAACGTTGCCAAGATGGGCACCATAATGAAGGACGTGGTAGCGGAAACCGATTTCGATAAACGGGCTTCACTGATCGGGCAGATCGAGGACCTCGAACATGCCAACGACGAACTGACCCATAGCATCTTCACCGAGCTTGGCCGCAACTTCATCACGCCATTCGACCGGGAGGATATTCACTACCTCGCTACTTCGCTGGATGATATCGCGGATTATATCTACGCCTCGGCGAAAAAGATCAACTTCTATCGCGTCAACCCAAATGATATGGGAATGCAGAAAATGGCGGAATTGATCGAGCAGGGAGCCTACCAGATCCGGATCGCGGTAAGGGAACTGCGTGACATGAAGAACATGCGCAATATCACCGAGGCGCTGGTTAAGATCAACAGCATCGAGAACCAGGCCGACGATATCTTCGATATGAGCATCGAACGCCTTTTCGCTACGGAGCCGGACGCGAAGGAAGTCATTAAAAAAAGGGAGATCTACCAGGTAATGGAGATCGTTACCGATAAATGTGAAGATGCAAGCAATGTGATCGAATCCATAATCATTAAATACGCCTGAGAACAGCCCGGAAGATTTGAATCCGGCCATGTAGCATCAGCACCTGTTTTCACTTTGTTACAATGGTCATTGGGAAAATCATCACATCGTTAAAATAGTTTATGAGCACTTTCCTCATCGTCATTATAGCACTGGCCCTGGTTTTCGATTATATCAACGGATTTCATGATGCCGCGAATTCTATCGCCACTGTTGTCTCCACGAAAGTGCTTACCCCCTTCCAGGCTGTGCTCTGGGCCGCTCTCTTCAACTTCGTCGCCTTCTTTATATTCAAGGATCATGGCGTAGCCAATACGATAGCAAAGACGGTGAAGACCGATTTCATCACGCTCGAGGTGATTTTCTCCGGGCTCGTTGCCGCCATTATATGGAACCTGTTCACGTGGTGGAGAGGAATTCCTTCCTCCTCATCGCATACGCTCATTGGCGGATTGGCCGGTGCGGCCATTGCACACACCGGAAGTTTCGGCGCCATTAATTCGTCGCCGGTGATACAGATCGCGAGCTTCATTTTGCTGGCTCCATTGATCGGTATGTTCATGGCGTTCATCATTTCGCTTTGGTTCATCTATTCTTTCCGTAAGGGATGGGGGCCGCGGCTGTTCTCGTTGCTGGTGATCCTGCTCATCATCGTCTTCCTTCGGTTCAGCCTGGAGTTCGATCCGGCCAAACTGAAGTCGCATTACGATACCTATTTCCTGAGGGTGCTGTTCCATGCACAGAATTTCAAATGGATACTGATGTCACTCATCCTCCTGATCATCGCGATATTCTCCCTTTATCTCAGCAATCTCAATGCTCACCGCGCGAACCAATGGTTCAAGAGGCTGCAGCTGGTCTCATCGGCCATCTTCAGCGTCGGTCATGGCGGTAACGATGCGCAAAAGGTAATGGGCGTCATCATGGCGGCATTGATCGTTCACGATCCAATTCGCTACAACCTTAGTCATATGGAATGGTGGGTGCCGCTCGCCTGTTATTCCGCCATCGCCTTCGGCACAGTGAGCGGGGGATGGAAGATCGTGAAGACGATGGGAACACGGATCACCAAGGTCACTCCCTTTGAAGGGGTCGCTGCCGAGACTGCAGGCGCTCTCACGCTGTTCATTACCGAATCGCTAAGGATACCCGTCAGCACCACCCATACCATCACAGGCGCCATTATGG
>DATHKS010000554.1:0-5254 GCA_035488975.1 Chitinophagaceae bacterium
TAATCGTTGCCTGGCGGCAAACCATTGCTAGAAATTGCGGTTGGATCGTGTCCAGTCGGATATATAGCGGGCAATATCGGCCGTGGGGGTTCCTGGCGCAAACAGCCTGCCGACGCCGAGGCCATTGAGCTGTTGCATGTCGTCTTCGGGAATGATGCCGCCGCCGGTAAGCAATACATCGTTCATTCCCTTTTCCTTCATCAGGGCGATGATCTTGGGGAAGACGGTCATATGCGCGCCGGAGAGAATGCTGATGCCGATAGCATCGACATCCTCCTGCAAGGCTGCATTGACTACCATCTCGGGAGTCTGGCGCAGGCCGGTATAGATCACTTCCATTCCCGCATCCCGCAATGCACTCGCGATGATCTTGGCTCCGCGGTCATGGCCATCCAGCCCTACTTTGGCCACTAAAACTCTGACAGGTCTCTTCATACCGGCAAATTGATCTGGTCAAAAATAAAGAATATCAACGGGCGAACTGTTTTTTCAATTTATCGATGTACCCATTCATCTCCTGTTCACCAATGCTGTTAGCCTCCTTGCAGTAAAGAATTTTATTTCCATCCTGTCGGGAATAGGGATTCTGCACCGAATCCACGAGAGTGACTGTCCGGAACCAACGATATGCTTTGTCGCCTTTCTGAGGTAGTTCCTCATCCACAAGCAACAGATTGCCGAAATGCAGGTCAGCCGGCATCCAAAGCAGGAAGGACCCATTGGCCGTTATCACGCGATCCTTAAATGCCTTGTCCTTTCCATAATATTTCAGCGCGCCCGCCTGTCCATAGTTTCCACAATAGATGATGGTATTCGATCGGCTTGAATCATCCAGTGAATGATAGAATCTCTCCGTTTTCTCCGCCATCTCCTTCCACCCGAGCATATCCGCGAAGTCTTGCGACAACGCATGATCCTTGTGATCTTCCCATTTCAACAGGCCCAGCTTCCCCAGGTGACGCCGCTCATAGGCCGCTGCCAGCCGCTCCGGCTTCCAGACCGGCAGAAGCACCGGGATGAGTATAATGCCGAGCGCTATCACAACGATCGCCACAGCATAGCGGAGCCAGTAACGACGAACGGAAAACCGCTCGATTGCCACGCCGCCGGCGGCCAGCAACATGGGATAGGCGCCGAGGGAGTAATAACTCTTTCCCTGGCCAAGAACGAGTAACAGGATCACGATGAGATAGAGGTATCCCACGATCCGGTATTCGCGGTGCCTGAGCAACCAGGCAAGACCGGTGAGCCACACAAAAAAAACGGGCAATAACATCAATAGCTGATCCTTTATGAAGCCGGAAGCATCCATGTATTTCAATTGCGTCGATTGCAATTCATTCATATGATGCAACAAGGGCCAATTGTGCAGGTATTGCCAGGCAATATTGGGCAGCGTAATGACCAGCCCGATGAGAATGGCTACCCATGTCTGCCATTTCAGGAAAACGCCCCGGTGTTTGGTCAGCACCAGGCCGGCGATGATGGCGACCACCATGAAGAGGACAGAATATTTTCCCCACCAACCAATAGCCAGCGACAGCGAGACCCAATACATGAAGCGGATATTACGGGTATTGATATAGCGCACCAGGAAATAAACCGCCAGCGTCCAGAAGAAGATATCGAGGAAATTGGGTTGAAATAAAAAATGTATCCTCATATAGGCTCCCGTCATGAGGCTAAGCCCCGCCAGGAACTGCGCAAAGAGTTTTCCTCCCAACTCGGCCGCGAGCAGGCACGTCACAACAACCGTTGCAGCACCGAAGAGGCAAGGCCAGAGCCTCACCCAGGATTCGGATCCGCCGAACCACGACGAGATGGTAGCCATCAACGACAATAGCGGTGGGTTCTCCAGGAAGCCGAGTGCCGGATGCTGTCCCTGCGCATAGTAGAGATATTCATCCCGGTGCAATTCGTACACCGGCGAATGCAGGAAAAGAGGCAACACGAATTTGACAATGGCGAGGAGAAGGATCAATGGCCAATAGGCCTGTGCTTTCTTCATAAGCTAAAAAGATACGATGCCCGCAATTAACGGGCAGGTCATCCTGTTATCAAAACACACCGAGGGCCGCTGTTATGCGCCGAATGGTTTCCTCTTTTTCCAGGACCTCGGCGATGGCAAACACGGGCGGCCCGAATTTTCCTCCGACGAGCATGATACGTAAAGGTAATTGCAACTCACCCGGCTTGATATTCTTTTCGATCGCCAGTTCCTTGAACACGGTTTCCAGCGTGACTACATCGAAGGGTGTTTGTCCCTTCAATCGTTCGGCAAATACCGTGAAGAATTCTTTCTTCGCCTCATTCCATTTCGGCCTGACGGCATCAAGGTCCCAGCTCTCCGGGCGCGTGAAGAAAAACGACGCCTGTTGTGCGAAATCGGGGAGGAGATGGCAACGCTCCTTGACCAGTGTGACCACTTTCTCCAATAGCTCATCGTTGTCAGTGGTGATCCCGCTTATATGAAGGATGTCCTTTACGTAGGGCAAGAGGTCTTTTGTATCGGCGTGCTTTATCCATTCATGATTGAACCACTTGGCCTTTTCATAATCGAATTTTGCACCAGCATTATGCACGCGGTCCATGGAGAACCGTTCAATGAGTTCTTCAATGGTGAATATTTCCTTTTCCGTACCATCGTTCCATCCCAGCAGGGCAAGCAAATTGAGGAAGGCGCCCGGCAGGAAGCCTTTTTCCTTGAAGCCTTCGGTCGTTTCACCACTCTTCGGATCGAGCCAGGTCATTGCGAAAACAGGGAAGCCATACTTCGCTCCATCGCGCTTGCTGAGTTTACCACTTGGCCCGAGTATCAATGGGAAATGCGCCCATGCGGGCATTTCTTCCAGGCCAAACAGGTATTTCCAGAGCAGTATATGAACCGGTGCGGAGGGCAACCATTCCTCACCGCGGAAGGCGTGCGTGATCTTCATCAGGTGATCGTCCACAACTACCGCGAGATGATAGGTCGGCATACCGTCGGCCTTCAATAACACCTTGTCATCGACGAGGCCCGTCTCGAAACTCACTTCGCCGCGAATCATGTCGATGAATGAAATGGTCTCGTCCGGCGGCATCTTGATGCGAATGACGTGCGGGGTGCCCGCGGCCAGCAATGCCTTTGTCTCTTCTTCTGGAATTGAGAGTGAATTCTTCATCTGCGGGCGGATGGTATGGTCGTATTGAGGTGTCGGCGTATGTTCGGTCTTGAAATCCTGGCGCATCTTTTCGAGATCCCCGGGCGTGTCGAATGCATAGTAGGCATGACCTTCACTCACCAGTTTCTCGGCATAGGGGCGATACAGGTCCTTTCGTTCACTCTGCCTGTAGGGTCCATAAGGGCCGGGCTTCTTCGTGCTTTCATCGGGTTCGAGGCCGAGCCAGGAAAGGCAATTGAAGATATATTCCTCTGCGCCCCGTACAAAGCGGCTTTGATCGGTGTCTTCAATGCGAAGGACAAAATCACCGCCCATCTTTCGCGCAAACAAATAATTATACAATACCGTTCTCACGCCTCCCAGGTGAAGGCCACCGGTAGGGCTGGGGGCGAAACGGACACGGGTTTTTTGATTCATCCTGCAAAGATATGAGTTGGTGATAAGGGATAAGAGGCGGGCAATAGGGAATTGGGAATAAGAGATAAGTGATAAGAGACAAGTAATAAGTTACTAGGAATAGGGAATTAGGCTTCATTAGTAGGGGTTTCACAGGAAAGGAAAACGCTTCTGATGAAGCCCAATTCCTTATTCCCTATTCCTTGCCTCTTACCACCAACTCATATCTTTGTAAAATGAAGTACTTCATCAAAACTCCCTGGTGGTTGAAGAAGCTCTATTCCTCCTATACTTGGGATATAAAGACGAAGGAGAAGATCATTTACCTGAGTTTTGACGATGGGCCTCATGCCATCGCGACGGGTTTTGTGCTGGATCAATTGAAGAAGTACAATGCACGCGCTACCTTCTTTTGCATCGGCAAGAATGTATTGGCCGAGCCCGGGATTTACCGCCGTGTGATCGATGAGGGACACTCGGTGGGCAACCATACGCAGCATCATCTCAATGGATGGAAGGCGAAGGACACGGAATATCTTGCCGACGTTACCGAAGCGGCGCAGCTGATCGATTCTTCCTTATTCAGGCCGCCGTATGGCCGTATCACTTCCTTCCAGGCAAAGAATATTCATAAGGCCATGAAGAAGGAAAATAGCCGCATCGTGATGTGGGATGTGTTAAGTGGTGACTTCGATGAAAAGTTGAGTGGAGATGATTGTCTGAAGAATGTAATATTGAATGCGAAGAACGGTTCGATCGTCGTTTTTCATGACAGCGAAAAAGCATTTCCGCGATTGGAATATTGCCTTCCCATCATTTTAGAATTCTTCGAAAAAAAGGGGGTTCGTTTTGAAAAAATACCGAATTATTGATTGGGGTCAAACAAAGGGGAGAAAATGATTATTTATACGGAGTTGGTTATAAAGAGTTGAGAATCATACAAAAATTTAGGGCCTGGGTAGAAACCCTGGCCCGTTTTTAATCCGTACCCTATGAAAACTGGTTTAAAGGTATAATAAATTTTCATTTATGCAAACAATTTTCCAACTGTTTATCCTGACAATATTTTGTCCTTTATTGTCCATTTTTCACCCCATTTCACGATTATGATTTTGGTCGATACGCATACACATCTGTATTTGGACGAGTTCAAGGACGATATTCCGGGCATGATATCACGTGCCGTGCAAGCTGGAGTAACGCGTGTTCTCCTTCCTGCCATCGACTCTTCCACGCATGCCGGTATGTTGGCTCTGGAGGCCTCCTATCCCTCAAACTGCCACAGCATGATGGGCCTGCATCCCTGTTCGGTGAAGGAGAATTTCGAGGATGAGCTCTCGCTGATCATGGACCATCTCGGGCAGCGAAAGTTCATCGGCATCGGGGAGATCGGGCTCGATTTCTACTGGGACCTTAGTTTCAGGGACCAGCAGTACCAGGCGCTTCACCGCCAGTTGGAGCTGGCTTTGCAATATGATCTGCCGGTTTCCATCCATTCGCGAAATGCAACAGATGAGTGCATCGAGGTGGTGAAACAGCACCAGAATGGAAAATTGAAGGGGGCCTTTCATTGCTTTTCGGGCACGCGGCAGCAGGCCGAGGAGGTGATAGCGGCGGGTATGTTTCTCGGCATAGGTGGGGTACTCACGTTCAAGAATGCCGGTTTGGACAAGGAGATCAGGGATATTGGCCTGGAG
>DATHKS010000555.1:0-5607 GCA_035488975.1 Chitinophagaceae bacterium
GCGCCTGGAGACTGTTGAAATCAGGAGGCACCTCGATCCCGGTTGTATCGAACCAACAGCCAAATCCTTTCTCGGCGAGCTGCTGCCAGGGAAAATTCCGGTTAGGGTCCACTTTCCTACCGGGAGCGATGTCGGCATGACCGATAAAATTAGGCGTCGGGATATTGTATGCCTTCTTCAGACGGTCCAATAATGTGAGGAGGGACTGCACCTGCTCATCAGTGAAAGGTTCGAACCCGTTATTGTCGATCTCGATGCCAATACTGCTGCTATTGATATCCGAGTTATTGCCCCATTTTGCAACACCCGCATGGTGCGCCCTCAACAGGTCGTTCAGCATGTGATGAACGCTTCCGTCCTTGCAGATCACATAGTGCGCGCTTACCTGCGTGGAAGGCATCGTGAATGTCTTCAATGTTTGCTCACAACTATTCTGTGCCGTATGGTGAATGACCACGAAATTGGGCCGGCGCATGGAGAAATTGGTCGTTCCCACGAAGCCTGCATATTCTACAGTGTCCTCCACTGGGTACCTGGCGAGGATCTTTCCATAGGCCTTCGCTTTTTTCTTGTACGATTTGTTCGTGCTTGCGTATTGGTTGTGCGAGCAGCTGTAGATAAAAATGGCGGTAAAAATTAAAAAGAAACATTTCATATTCAAATAAAATTTCAGTTGCGATGAATGTGCATAAAGATAAATGTATCCCGCTTATCCCGGTATTGTTTTTGAGCCGGGATACTATAATCTTCTATTCTTCATTTAAATAAGAAATCATGAAAACACTGGAAGGTAAGAGGGTAGCCATCCTCACAGAGAATGGATTCGAGGAGGTAGAACTTACAAGTCCAAAGCAGGCTTTGGAAGAGGCAGGTGCCGAAGTCGATATCGTATCTCCGCAAAAGAATACGGTCAGGGCATGGGAACATGATCATTGGTCCATTGAATTGCCGGTAGATGTTACCATTGATGAGGCGGATCCCGAAGAATATGATGCATTGGTGGTCCCCGGTGGTGTGATGAATCCCGATAAGATGCGGATAAATGAAAAATGTGTAGAATTTGCGCAACATTTCTTCCAGGCGGGCAAGCCTATCGCTAGTATTTGTCATGGCCCTCAATTATTAATAGAAACAGGCATGCTACGTGGAAGAAATATGACATCTTATCCTTCCGTGAAGACGGATCTGCAGAATGCGGGTGTCAACTGGATGGATAAGGAAGTTGTTACCGACAATGGCCTCGTTACAAGCCGTAGCCCAAAAGATCTCAAGGCATTCAACAGGAAAATGATCGAGGAAATAAAGGAAGGAAAGCATTCCCCGGCCCCTGCGCATCAATAAAAAACATTAACCAAATAATATGGAACCGCTAAAGCTCAAAAAGCCATGGGACGAGGTTAAGGAAAAATTAAAGGAGACGAATATCTCCCTGACCGACGACGATCTTGAATACACACCCGGGCAGGATGACGATCTGTTGGAAAGACTGGGTAAGAAATTGCATAGGAATAAGGCGGAGGTGAAGGGATTGATAGAGAGCCTTTCTACGAATAGCGGGAAAGCCAGCTGAGAACGTGAAACGTGAGTCGTCAATCGTGAATACACTCCGTTATAAGAATATTCGAATCGATCAGGACAGGACCTTAATCGATTCGAATATTCTCATCATAGAGTGTTGTATTCACGATTGACGTTTCACGATTCACGATCTTCACGATCTCACGCTCCAGCAGTTACATGTTTCTCCGGTATTGTCCTCCCACCTCATACAACGCATTCGTAATCTGCCCTAGCGAACAGTACTTCACCGTTTCCATCAGCTCCGCGAAGAGATTTCCATTTTTTATAGCCACTTCCTTTAATTGCGCCAGCATAACCGGCGCCTTCTCTTCATTCCTTTGCCAGAATGCCTTGAGATTGGTGATCTGCTGATCCTTCTCTTCCCTCGTGCTGCGAATCACCTCCGACGGAATGATAGTGGGAGATCCCTTCTTGTTAAGGAAAGTATTCACACCGATCAACGGGAGTTCGCCCGTATGTTTCTGATGTTCGTAGAAGAGACTTTCTTCCTGGATCTTGTTTCGCTGGTACATTCTTTCCATTGCACCGAGCACGCCTCCTCTTTCCGTGAGCCTGTCGAATTCAGCCAGCACAGCCGCTTCCACCAGGTCCGTTAGCTCTTCGATGGCGAAGCTTCCCTGCACGATGTTCTCCGTCTTCGCCGTCCCCAATTCGCGGTTGATGATCAGTTGAATGGCCATCGCCCTGCGCACGCTTTCTTCCGTCGGGGTCGTGATCGCCTCATCATAGGCATTCGTATGAAGGGAATTGCAATTATCATAGATGGCGTAGAGCGCCTGGAGCGTTGTCCGTATATCATTGAAGTCGATCTCCTGGGCATGAAGACTACGTCCTGATGTCTGGATATGATACTTCAGCATCTGGCTTCTCTTATTGGCATTGTACTTATACTTCATCGCCTTCGACCAAATGCGCCTGGCCACGCGCCCGATCACACTGTATTCCGCATCCATTCCATTACTGAAGAAGAATGAAAGATTTGGAGCAAATTCGTCGATGTTCATGCCCCGGCTGAGGTAGTATTCCACGTACGTAAACCCGTTGGCCAGCGTAAACGCAAGCTGCGTAATGGGATTCGCACCGGCCTCCGCAATATGATATCCCGAGATGCTCACGCTATAGAAATTCCTGATCTTCTCCGTAATAAAATATTCCTGTACATCGCCCATTAGCTTCAAGGCAAACTCGGTAGAGAAGATGCACGTGTTCTGCGCCTGATCTTCCTTCAATATATCTGCCTGCACAGTACCCCTTACCTGTTGCAACGCGGACCTCTTGCATTCTGCGTACAGATCTGCAGTCAGGATCTCATCACCGGACAATCCCAACAGGCGCAGGCCCAGGCCATCGTTTCCTTCCGGCAACTGGCTTTTCGTTCCTTCATCAAAATATATGGGAGCAACAACGCCCTTGAATTTTTTGCTGCTGATCTTCTTTACCTCATCCCACAACCCGAGTTCTGTGATCTTCTTCTCGCATTGCTGATCGATGGCGGCATTCATGAAGAAAGCCAGTATCATCGGCGCCGGGCCGTTGATGGTCATGCTGACCGACGTCTTCGGATCGCAAAGGTCGAAGCCGCTATAGAGTTTCTTGGCATCATCCACTGTAGCGATGCTCACGCCGCTGTTACCGACCTTTCCATAGATATCGGGCCGGATATCCGGGTCTTCGCCATAGAGCGTAACACTGTCGAATGCCGTTGACAGCCTCTTTGCCGGCTGCCCGCTGCTCACATAGTGGAAGCGTTTATTCGTTCTTTCAGGACCGCCCTCGCCGGCGAACATGCGCGTAGGATCCTCTCCCTCGCGCTTCAAAGGAAATACGCCACCCGTGAATGGGAAATGACCGGGCACATTCTCCTGGGCCTGCCATTTCAATATATCGCCCCAATCCTTATACTTGGGCAATACCACTTTCGGGATCCGTGTACCCGATAAACTTCGTGTCGACATCTCCTGTTTAATCACCCTGTCCCGGACATTAAACTCATAGTAGTCCTTCGAGTACTCCTTCACTTTCCCGTTCCAGTTATTGATCAGCTTGCGGCTCACCGGGGTGAGTTGTTCGGTGTAGAATGCGATCTGCGCATTCACTATCTCCACTATTTCTTCCGTTACCGTAATCCCCTTGGCCGGCGAATCTAAAATGGCAAGCACGCCCTGCAACTGGTATAGCTTGGTGGCAATGGCCGACTGGTCGATCACCAGTTGATCATAGCTCCTGATCTGGTCGCTTATCTCGCTCAGGTAGCGCACCCTGCTCGATGGGATCACCGCCTGGGATACATTGGCGGTCGCCGCAAAATGGTACTCGCCGAACGCGACACCCGTCTTATCGCTGACCTTCTGCAAAAGGAGCCCGAGGAGATGATTCATCCCTTCATCATTGAACTTGCTCGCTACGGTACCTACCACAGGTAATTCATCATCCTTTGCAGTCCAGAGACCATGGTTGCGCTTGTATTGTTTTTTTACATCGGCAAATGCATCGAGCGCTCCCGCCTTGTCGAATTTATTTATACAAATAACATCGGCATAGTCCAGCATATTGATCTTTTCCAATTGGGATGCCGCACCGTACTCCGGTGTCATCACATACATGCTCACATCGCAATAGTCGAGAATGGAGGCATCGCTTTGCCCCACGCCCGCCGACTCCAGGATGATGAAATCGAAGGCCGCCGCCCGGCAGACATCCAGTGCGTCCTGCACATGATGACTCAATGCTGTATTATCGTCACGCGTCGCGAGGCTTCTCATATAAGCGCGTGGACTTGAAATAGCATTCATGCGGATACGGTCGCCGAGGAGGGCACCACCCGTCTTCTTCTTCGATGGATCCACCGAGATCACCGCGATCGTCTTGCCGGGAAAATTATTTAGGAAACGCCTTAGTATCTCATCGGTCACGGATGATTTCCCCGCGCCGCCCGTTCCCGTGATGCCGAGTATCGGTCCACGATGTTCCTCTTTTCCGTTTCCGGAATTCCCACTCTCCAGGCCATTCTCGGCAACCGTTATCGCACGCGCAATGCGGCGTATATCCTTTACCTCATCCAGTGGAAGTTTTCCATTCCAATTCTCCGCCGCCTGCCAGTAGCCATGTTGTTCCGATTTCGAAAGACTCGGTATGCATTGCTGCACCACATCCTCGATCATCCCCTCCAACCCCATTTGCCGGCCATCGTCGGGAGAATAGATGCGCGTGATCCCATACTCATGTAGCTCTTTTATTTCACCGGGAAGAATTGTCCCCCCACCGCCACCGAATATCTTGATGTGCCCGCACCCATTCTCGTTAAGCAGGTCTTTCATGTATTTGAAGAACTCGACATGCCCTCCCTGGTAGCTGGTAATGGCAATTCCATGCACATCTTCCTCGATGGCCGTTTCCACGATCTCCTTTACCGAACGATTATGCCCGAGGTGAATGATCTCGGCGCCGCGCGACTGGAGTATCCGCCGCATGATATTGATTGCGGCATCATGACCGTCAAACAAGGCGGCCGCCGTTACGATTCGTATCTTATTGATGGGAGTATTGACCATATTGTGGCTTTGCCAACAGCAAAAATAGCAAAACAAATTCGTTACAAACAAGTGTTAGTGTTAAGATCGCTCTATTGGCAGGTAACGATATAGGATGCGGCGGAAAGGTAAGCCTTAGTGAGTCCCTCAAACCATGGAGGCTCATTTACCCGTTTCTTTCTACTTTTGGCGACTTTATGGTCAATGCCTGTCTAGTCATAGTATTCAATCACCGGTATGATAAGAATATACCGGTCCTCGAACGGATGTATTCCGGCCGGTTCCGTCATATTTATTTCCTGGTTCCCTTTTACGACGGCGCCCATCCCAATGTCATCCCGGTGTATGAAAGCTCGAATTTCTTCCAGTCCTATTTCGCACAGGGATTCCATCGGTTCTTCCGGGAAGAATTCACTCATTACATATTTCTCGGGGACGATTGCGTGCTGAATCCTTCCATTACTGAAAGCAATGTCCTTGAACAAACCGGCCTTGC
>DATHKS010000556.1:0-5273 GCA_035488975.1 Chitinophagaceae bacterium
CAACGCCCATCTGCAGCACATTGAACTTATCCGCCAGCACGCGCAGCGGGCGAAACAGGAGATTAAGACAAAGGATGAAGGCAATGACGATCCCCTGCTGGCTTTGCTGCAGATCGAGCGCCTCCCTTGCCGTCCACCATACCACCAGGCCGGTTGAGAGCGCCAGCACGATCTCGACTATAGGAAAGAAAACCGAATAGGCGAAGATGGCCTTGATGTTCGCATTCCGGTGTTCCTTGTTGATCTTATTGAACTTCTCGAATTCACGCTCTTCCGAAGCAAACGCCTGCACCACCTGCATGCCCGTCAGGTGTTCCTGGACAAAGGCATTCAATTGCGACACGGCATTCCGGACGCGGAAGAACGACCGGTTGATGCTTTCCTTGAAATAGTAGGTGGCGATGATTATCAGGGGGAAGGGTATAAGCGCAATGACCGTAAGCCGCCAGTCTACCCAGAACATATAGGTGAGTACGCAGACGATGGACAAGAGATCCGCAATGATCGGCACGAGTCCATCCGCGAAGATATCATTGATGGATTCGATATCGTTGATGGTGCGGGTGGTGAGAGTGCCGATCGGCGTTTTATCGAATTGAGAAAGATTTAAACCCAGGATCTTCCTGTACACGGCGATCCGCATGTCCTTTACCACCGATTGACCAAGCGATGCCGTAGTGAAGGAGAACCAGAAACGCATGGCCGTTTCAAGGAAAAGCAGGACCACCTGCCAGAGCGTGATCATGATCACCAGGTGGACGAGCCGGTCAGTCTGAAAATTATCCTTATGAATGAGATAGTCATTGACAGTAAGCTGAACAAGCAGCGGTCGCACGGGCGTTACAAGGGCAAGGAGAATTGCAAGAACCACGGAGAGATAAAACTTTTTCTTGTATGGTGATGCATAGCCGAAAACGCGGCGGAGTACTGCAACATCGAATTTCTTTGGAGAAGCGTCTGACAAAATAATTATTTGAATAGAAGAAAAATAGAAGCGGCGTCATATCAGAATGCCTTGCCGTCCTCCTCGTCTTCTCCCATGGATTTTTTATATGCCTTGATAAAAATGGCGCCAAGGTTCTTATAGGGTGGTATATAATCTTCGAATCCCTCGACGGAAGCTTTCGATTTGAATTCTTTCCAAAAAGAAATCCAGTCAATATTATTACCGTTTCTCAGCTTTTCCGTTAACAGTTGGAAGAACGGTTTGTTTATGGCGGTCTTTCCTATTTGTTTGGATGCGATGATATGGGCATCCTCCGACTTGCGAAGGATCGAATCAATGAGATGAAAACCGCCACAGGAGCCCATGAACACGATGCGTGAGGAAGGCGCCATATAGGCGATGGTTGAATTGGCGAAATAACTATGTCCCCGGTGAATTGTGATGGTCGGCAGTAGTTTATTCTTCTCCAGGTAGTCCCCAAGCGCCTGTTGTGCCTTATCGTCCTCTCCTGTTTCCTCGGGCAGCGGTTTGTTGGCGTAGATGATGACCGGGCTGCCCTTGGTTGATTTGATCGTTATCCATTGCGGGTTGCTCCTGTCGATGGCCCAGGTGGCGGCAGGGAACATATTCTGGAAGCCATTGAAGATCCCCTTCCCGTCCTTATCGCCATAGAAGAATACCTGCGCGATCACTTCACCCCTCTCATTCACCAGCGAGGAGAAGGGAACATTGTACACGGGGGGTATCCCCAATTCCTTCGTCAGATCGATATCCTTTGTTGAATCCGCGGAAAGGAAAAGCTTATTGAGGATATTGTAGATCACGATCCCGCGACGGTTATTCTGATCGGCATTGC
Organism: Chitinophagaceae bacterium; assembly: GCA_035488975.1. GTDB lineage: Bacteria > Bacteroidota > Bacteroidia > Chitinophagales > Chitinophagaceae > DATHKS01. The sequence continues at coordinate 1,803 of DATHKS010000556.1, forward strand.
GCTGATAGTTCTCCTGGACGAGCCCCAGCACATCTCCCGCCAGTTTCTTATTGGTCTCGATGATACTTGCATAGGAGTCCGCCACATCCACCCCATCCTCGAGGCCATCCGACTTCTCCAGGCTTCCCACGAAGGCCTTCATGAGATTGCTTGCGTCATCATGACTTGGAAAACTGGACAGGAAATTCCCCAGCGTATTATAGGCTGCAGCCTGGCTGATGAACTTCCGGTAATGGTCGAATTGTACGGTCAGGAGGAGGGAATCGCCGCGGTTGGCGATCTTCTTCATCATTAACGGGTATACACCGTTCGTATAGCTGGATGTATAGATGAGTCCGTCGGTCAGCACGGCGAGATAATAGAGTTCTTCGGCATTCAGGGGTTGAATGCAACGAAAACGAACGGCATCCTTCTCGGTATGAAGCCCGTTGATGGTGGTAACGAAGACATCCTTGGCCTTCTTTTCCAGCTTCGAAGTGAGTTCACGGAAGGCAAGAGCGGTATCCCTGTTGATTGCCCTCCGAACATAGTCGATCTGGGTTTTGACGAGCAGGCGATAGTATTGCACCGAGTCGTTCTCCGCCCTGTCGATCTCCTCGAAGCTCATCTTGCCCTTCACGATATTGTCGAGAAAGGGGAAATACTGCTGACCGCTCTTACTGCGGGACATGCGGACGACGGCCTTGATGAAATCATCGTCGGCGATATTCCTGATCCGATAGCCGAGGTTATCGCCCGCCTGTGCATAGGAATACAATTGCCCCGGATATCTCTTCGCTACGGCCTTGATGAGACTGTCGGCGAAGGGAACATGCGGATTATCGCGAAGAGTAATGAAGGTCTCCGCGGGGCGAAGGGCGCAATACTTCAGGATGAGTTCGTCCTTTGCTTTACTGTAGCCGGTATTCCTGGAGAATATGCCCGAGGCGAGTACGGCAGTGCCCGCATCGAAGGTCATGGTTTTGATGACGGGCTCGATACTCTTACCTGCCTTGTCGTTGTTGGCGCAGATCTCGAATCCACCAATGATCGTCGATAAATGAAGGACATTCACCCGCTTGCTGCGCCAGTTCTGCCGCACGTACCTCAGGAGATTGCTCATGCCGGTGAGGTAATTGACCTTAAGGCGGTGATCCAGCAGGGAATCCTGTTCGGTCCGGTACTGGAATTCATCCACTTCCCGGCGCACCACGCGGGTGAGCAGGGAGTTCACTTCCTCGTTATTGGAAACGACGAACTGGTTATCGGTCCTCCCATCGGAGGCAAGCAATTCCCTCTGCTCACGGTCGATATTATCGTGGAAAAGTTCGCGATTCTTTGGGGGATGCATCGACTTCAGCAGGGTCGTATCGATCTGTGCGGAAAGGCTGAAGCAAATGGCCTGGAGAACAAGCAGGCAGCAGGAATATTTCGTAAATGACCTCATAAGGATAGAACCGCAAATTTAGTGAGCCTTTGCGACATTGCAGCTTCTTGCCTGCCATGTGGTTATATGACGTTTAAAAGGGCGGCCGGTTGGCTGATGTCCAGCCTTTTCTTTTTTGCCTACCTTTAAAAATGGAAGGGATATTATCTTATCATTAAGTCTGCATTAACAAACCTGTGTATATTTTCCTGCAGGGTTAATTCCAGTAGGTTTGCGAAAAATTTCATAGGATGGAAAACAAGTCGCGAAAGGTGCTGATAGCAGATGACGAGCCGGATATACTAGAGATATTGAAATACAATCTCTCCGGCCAGGGATACGAAGTTGTGACGGCGAAGGATGGAGATGAGGCATTGGACAAGGCCCGCCGAACGCTGCCCGACCTCATCATCCTCGATGTAATGATGCCGAAGAAGACCGGGGTGGAGGTATGTCAGATCCTGCGCACACAGCAGCCATTCAAGGATACATTGATCGTTTTTCTTACCGCGGTGAATGATGAGGGGACGCAGATAAGGGGACTGGAGACCGGCGCCGATGACTATATCAGTAAACCGATCAGTCCGAAGGTATTTTTGAGCCGGGTGAATGCCTTGTTCCGCCGCCTGAACAAAGCGGAGGTCAAGGTGCTGGAGATAGATAATCTTACCATCGATCCGGAGCGGTTCATGGTGCAGGTGGATGGAAAGGACATCTCGCTGGCGAAGAAGGAATTTGAATTGCTTCATTTGCTGGCCCAGAAACCCGGACGCGTATTCCTTCGCAATGAGATACTGAACCAGGTATGGGGCAACGACGTCATCGTGGGTGACAGGACCATCGATGTACATATCCGGAAGATCAGGCAGAAGTTGGGCATCGACTGCGTGACAACGGTGAAGGGCGTTGGTTATAAGTTCGAACTTTGAACTAAATTTACAAGCCTACACTAAAGTTTCGGCCTTGCTCAGCAAAGCTGTACACGGGCGATGCAGGGGAGCTGGAGATTCATCTTAAATCGATAGGTTTTTTAATTTTGATTTTTTAATTTTTACTTGGAATGAATGGCCTCTTTAAAGAACATTTCACCCAGGCAGATATCATTTCTAACGGCATTGGCGCTCGCTGTGCCGATCAGTCTTCTTGTTTTCTTTATTGAAAAGGATCTGAAGACCATTCTCATTTCATTCGCCGTAGTGTTGGCCGGTGGTTACTTCCTCATCTATTTTGTATTGGAGCGATTCATCTACCGGAAGATCAAACTCATCTATAAATTCATTTACCAGACCAAGGCCACCAAGCGGGAGGAGATGTACTATAAATACATTCTTCCCAAGAAAAGCATTGACGAGGTAAGGGAAGATGTGGAAGCCTGGGCCATCGAGAACAGGCAGGAAATAGAACTGTTGCGGGCTAATGAGCAATTCAGGAAGGAATTCCTGCAGAACCTGTCGCATGAATTCAAGACGCCTGTCTTCGCCATACAGGGATATGTAGACACGCTGCTCAATGGTGCGTTGGAAAATCCGGAGGTGAACAAGAAATTCCTGGAAAAGACTTCCACTAATGTGGACCGTCTCACCAATCTCTTAAGCGATCTCGATGAGATATCGAGACTGGAGCGGGGAGAGCTCAACTTGTTCAAGCAGAATTTCATTATCCAGGACCTGGTGAAGGAAACCTTCGAGAGCATTTCTATTGTGGCCGAACAAAAGTCGATCCGGTGCAGCATCAAGAAGGGATGTGAATCTCCATTGACGGTATTTGCCGATAAGGAAAAGATCAGGCAGGTATTGCTGAACCTGACGGAGAACTCCATCAAATACGGGAAGATCAATGGAACCATAACCGCGAGTATATACGATACCGATGGAAGGCATGTGCTGGTGGAGATCGGGGACGATGGCATCGGCATTCCCGAGAAACATCTCCCAAGGATCTTCGAACGGTTTTACCGGACGGAAGAAGGCCGTACGATGGATGTGACCGGCAGCGGGTTGGGCCTGGCGATCTGCAAGCACATTATCGAGGCACATGGGCAGACCATTCACGTGCGTAGCCGGGAG
>DATHKS010000557.1:0-3561 GCA_035488975.1 Chitinophagaceae bacterium
TGGGGAATGAGTTTGGAGCCACCACCGGCCGCCCGCGCCGTTGCGGCTGGATAGACCTGGTAGCCCTTAAATTCGCGTGTATGATCAATGGCGTTACCAAGATCGTCATGACAAAAGCGGACGTGCTGGACGCATTTAAAGAGCTGGAAGTATGTACCAGCTATAATATCAACGGTAAGGACACGGATGAGATACCTTTCCGGCTTGACAGGGTGCAGGTAAAACCGAACTATAAGAAATTCCCGGGTTGGGACAAGCCCAGCGCCGCCGCTAAAACAGCCGCCGAATTGCCTGATACAATGAAGACTTATGTCGCCTTTATCAATGAATACCTGGGCGTCAATGTACATTATATTTCGAATGGACCGGGCCGTGAACAGATCATCCCTGTGAGCTAGAATCGGGGCATAAATTTTTTTGAAAAAAAATTTGGTCAATTAAAAACTTCGCTGAAATTTTACACCACAACCCTACGTGTCATGGCAAAATCCGAGAAGGAAAAAAAAGTAACAGGAAAAGCTAGTACCGCCTCTGGTAAGGCCGCTCCAAAAAAGGAAGATTCCAAACCTGTAAAGCAGGATGACGATGATTCCGATGATGATCTCGACGACGAGACAGAGGAGACCCCTGCTAAAAAGAAGGGCGGCAAGGCCGTATCCGCTAAAAAAGGCAAGGATGACGAAGATGATGATGATGACGATACCGGCAAGGAAGACGAAGTGGACGAGTGGGACAAGGTAGAGGAAGACGACAACTGGGACCCCGACTTCGATGAGTTCGATGTTCCCAAGTCGAAAGGAAAGAAAGCCACCGGCACCGCCGCAAAGAAAGGCGCCGACGAAGAAGAAGAGCTGAAGGTCGACGATGAATTCAAGGATATGTTCAACGACAGCGACGACTTCGGTGACGAGGAAGATGACTATTGATCAGTTCCGGATTATCTTAATAAAACTACTACGCTACATTCTTCTATATTTCCGGTTAGCGATTTCCGGCAGGTAAAACAAAAAGTGTTGAACTGGATACAACGGTTCAGCACTTTTTGTTTTTTAGACAATCATCAATACCAGATACCGCCGCATACGCAGGAATGTCTCATTGCTGCCGGCACGAAGCGCAAGTTTCAGGGATCGGCACCCGGGGAAATGGACGGACTCCAGGCATTCATCGATGAGAGGCCAAAGGGTTGGCTGTTCGGCCATCTCAACTATGATCTTCCATTGACTACGCCGCATCCGGCTACCACACATCCCGATCACATTCAATTTCCCAACCTCTTCTTCTTCGAACCCGAGATACTGATCCGGCTTGGTGAGCACGCAATGACGATCGACGCTCCTGATCCGGAAAGAATATTCAATGAAATAGAGGCCGCCTCTTCTACCAGCGCGGGGCGCGTCTCGCAATCGCCGCTGCTGATAGAGAACAGGCTCACGAGAGAGGAATATTTGTCCACGGTGGAAAAACTTCGCCAGCACATCCTTCGCGGTGATTGTTACGAGATCAACTTCTGCCAGGAATTTTTTGCAAGGGATGCGGATATCGACCCCATGGAGGCCTATCACCAGCTTAGCCTGCTTTCTCCCAATCCATTCTCGGCCTTATATCGGCTGAATGATAAGTGGCTCATATGCGCCAGCCCGGAACGCTTCCTGAAGAAACAGGGAAACAAGATCCTGTCGCAGCCGATAAAAGGAACGCTGGAGAGAAAGAACCAGGAGCCGGGGAGCGACACGGAAGAAAAGGCGGCATTGTTCAACAGTTCCAAGGACCGTTCGGAAAATGTAATGGTGGTTGACCTGGTTCGTAATGATCTGTCGAAGGTCTGCGAGGAAGGAACAGTAAACGTGGATGAACTCTACGGCGTGTACTCGTTCCCGCATGTACACCAGATGATCTCTACTGTCAGCGGACTGCTGAAGGAAGGAATGGATTTCTCGACCCTGATAAAGGCGACTTTCCCCATGGGTTCCATGACAGGCGCACCGAAGAAGCGCGTGATGGAACTGATCGATCAATACGAAGTGTCGAAGCGGGGGATCTTTTCGGGGGCGGTGGGTTATATTTCACCCGATGATGATTTCGATTTTAACGTTGTCATCCGTAGTATCATGTTCAATGCATCCACCGGGTACCTGTCGTTCATGGCGGGTTCGGGGATCACTTTTTACAGCGATCCCGGGTTGGAATGGCAGGAGTGCATGCTAAAGGCTGCGGCTATTCAACGGATATTGGGGAAACGCTAAGGTTTCACAAAATGCAGGGGCATTCCTATCCAGGGACAACACCCCTTTTTGCTTTTGAATTTTGACTTTCTTTATCTTTATAACTCTGACAGATAGTCACTTATCCAAATAATCGAGGATTCAAAGTCTTGTGGTATGATGTTTGGATTTCCATGGATCAAAATCAAAAAGTGAATTTTATGAGACAAATGAGGAAGCCTCTTACAGCCATCGTTGCTTTAGCTATTTTAATGAGTAGTTGCAAGAATATGAACAAGACCCAGAAGGGTGCTGCAATCGGCACTGCGGGAGGTGCTGCAGTTGGCGCAGTAATAGGTAAAGTAGCGGGTAACACGGCGCTCGGAGCTATATTGGGCGCAACCGTTGGCGGCGTGACCGGTGCGGTGATCGGCAAGAAAATGGACAAACAGGCAGAAGAGATCAAGAATGAAGTGCCGGGTGCAAAAGTGGAAAGGGTAGGTGAAGGAATTGTTGTTGAGTTCAACAGCCAGATATTATTCGGCTTCGATAAATCCGATCTGAGCGCAGAAGCGAAGACAAACCTCAATGACCTCGTTACGATCCTTAATAAATATCCCGATACAAACATCGAGATCCAGGGACATACTGATAACCAGGGTACGGATGACTATAATGAAAAATTATCCGATCGCCGTGCATCCGCTGTTTCAAGTTACCTGCGGTCCAATGGCATTACCTCCGGCCGCGTAACAACGAAAGGCTATGGCGAATCAGCTCCAAAATACTCCAACGATACTGATGATGGCCGCGCGAAGAATCGCCGGGTCGAATTCCTTATCACCGCGAACGAAAAGATGAAGTCCGACGCGAAGAAGGAATCGGGTCAGTAAAAAATCAATTAATAATAATCAACTAACTGCCTGTTCCGCGAAGGCGGGACGGGCAGTTGGTTTTCAAGAGTGTGACTTGTCGCCAATCGAACTGCTCAGCCTGCTTCGATCCATTGGCACATTGTCTGCATGATCAATTATTTCTTTTCAATTCTAAACCCAAAAAATAATACCATGAAAACAAAGTTCATTTTGATAACGCTCGCATGCTCGTTATCCTCTGCAATGCTCTTCGCGCAATCTAACCCGAGTTTCGGTCTTCGTGCAGGTGTAAATTTTCAAAACCTGAATGGCAAGACAGCCGGGGGCGATAACCTCGACAACAAGATAAAGGCAGGTTTCAATGCAGGCGTTAATGCGGAGATGGCACTAGGGCCCGAGGTATATATCCAACCGGGCTTGCTTTACAGTACAAAGGGCGCGAAGTCGAATGGGACTGATGACAAGATCAATATCTCCTACCT
>DATHKS010000558.1:0-6126 GCA_035488975.1 Chitinophagaceae bacterium
GAACCCGGTGGAGAGCTTGAGGAATAATTAGATAATTTGGCAATTTGATAATTTGATAATTAGGCGTGCTACGATTTGTAATGACACGTCGAATAAGGACCATTGGCACATTTGCAAATTGGCACATTGGCTAATTATCAAATTACCAAATTGCCAAATTGAATCACTCGATCGTATAGCTCATATTCCCATCCTTCTCATCCTTCAGCGAGATACCGAGCTGACCGAGTTGGTTCCGTATCTTGTCTGAGGTAACAAAGTCTTTCTTCTTCTTCGCTTCTTTTCGAATATCGATGAGCAGCTGCATCACGCCCTGCAGCTTTGAGTTATCCGCTTCCGTTATGCCCTTCAATCCAAGTATATCTTCGAGGTATATCCTGAACTGCTTTTGCAGGAGAGCAAAGGTCTCGGCCGATAGTGCAGTGACTGGCGTCGTCTTATCCTTGATGGAATTGATCACGTGGACGAGTTCGAACATATTGGCCAGCACCTTCGCCGTACCGAAATCATCGTTCATGAATTCATCGAACTCCGATACGAGTTTTCTGACCTTCGCATTCAGAACGGCATCGCCTGCCTGCTGATGGCCATTATTCGCAGGATCACCTGTCTCCAGTTTTTTCAGGTTCTCATAGGCGTCCCACAATCTCTTCAATCCTTTCTCCGAAGCCTGCAGGGCTTCGTTGCTGAAGTCGAGCGTACTCCTGTAGTGTGTCTGCAGGATGAAGAAGCGTATGACCATCGGGTGGTAGGCCTTCTCCAGGATGGGGTTGTTACCGCTGAACATCTCCGTCAGCGTGATCGTATTGTTGTAGCTCTTCCCCATCTTCTTGCCGTTGATGGTGATCATGTTATTATGGAGCCAATACCGCGCAGGCGCCTCGTGATTGCAGATCGTGCTTTGTGCTATTTCGCTTTCATGGTGCGGGAACTGCAGGTCCATTCCTCCACCGTGTATATCGAATTGCGGACCGAGATATTTGGTAGACATGGCCGAGCACTCGATATGCCAGCCCGGGAACCCGACGCCCCATGGGCTTTGCCACCGCATAATATGTTCGGGCGCCGCCTTTTTCCAGAGTGCGAAGTCCGCCTTATCCCTTTTCTCGTCCTGTCCTTCCAATTCCCTCGTCGTCTCCAGCAGATCGTCTATCACCCGGCCACTCAGCTTGCCATAGTCGTGGGTCGCGGCATATTTTTTTACATCGAAATACACCGAGCCATTCACTTCATAGCCATATCCTGCCCTCAATATTTCCTGAATCATTCCTATCTGCTCTACTATATGACCGGTGGCCGTGGGCTCTATGGTGGGTGGAAGGGTATTGAACTGCGCCATTGCCCAATGAAACAGATTGGTATATTTCTGCACCAGCTCCATTGGCTCCAGTTTTTCCAGGATCGCCTTCTTGGAGATCTTATCCTCCGCAGCACGGCCTTCCTCCTCGAAATGACCAGCATCCGTGATATTGCGTACGTACCTGACCTTATGGCCGAGATAGGTGAGATAGCGGAATATTACATCGAACGTGATGTAAGGACGTGCATGGCCGAGGTGGCTTTCGCCGCTTACCGTAGGACCGCAGACATACATGCCGGCGTAGCCCGGGGTGATCGGTGTAAAAACTTCTTTGTGTCTGGTATATGAATTGTAAACCTTTAACTCGCTCATAGATTCTGGTAAGCCCCAAAAATAAAGAATCCCCCTTATTTCGTGAGTTCTATATCCGACACAAGCATGTAATGATCGGAATAGTTCTTGACGATACGGTGGAACTGGTCGATCCGGAAATTCTTTTCAGCGAATATGTAGTCGATCCGCAGCGTGGGGGACAATGCGGTAAACGTACGGCCGACGCCGAAGCCCTTCTTCAAAAAGGCGTCCTGCATATTGCCGCGGACGGTGAAATAGGTGTATGAATTCGGCACATCATTCAGGTCACCGCAGAATATCATCGGGAGTGGGCTGTCACCCAACACCTGTTCTATCACATCCACCTGGAGTTTCCTGTAAGAGATCCCGGTCCGGAGTTTCGAGAAGATGGTCTTTGAATTGGAGACAATGCCATCATCGCCCTCCTTGATCCGGTCGATCTTCTCATAATCGCTCGGCTGCAACTGCAGTGATTGCAAATGGGTGGTGTAGACGCGGATGGTATCATCATTCACCTTTATATCGGCATGCACGAGGGATTCGGGCAGGGCCGGTCGCGGGTACCGTATGATGCCGCTGTCGATGATGGGGTACCTGGAAAAAATGACATTGCCGAAGAAATGCTTGTCGCCGTCGTCGTCATGTGAGAAACAATAGTAGGGATAGTTGAAGTGCTTGCTGATATAGCTGAGGTTGGCATACCAGTCGGGCGCCAGGGAGGTGAAGAATTCCTGCATGCAGAGGATGTCTGCATTCTGCTCCTGTATCTGTTCCATCATCCGCAGGCGTGTCTGGCTTCCCTTGTTATTATTTCTCTTCATCTCGATGAAACGCGCCACATTCCAGGTGGCTATGCGGAAGGTATGAGGCGCCTTCTCGGCCCTGAAAGAATTATTCCGGTGAAAGGCGAAGAACACGCTGATACTTTTCAGACCCAGCAATAAGGCAACCGCGGAAATGAGCGCATATTTTTTCTTGACGAACAGCCACCAGCACATGAAGACAATGACCCCAAGAAGAAGAAAGGGAAAGCCAAGACCGAGAAATGAAATGAACCACCATTGTTGCGGGTTGAGATAGGGAGCAAGGCAGGACAGCAGGAAAACCAATGCCAGGAGTATATTCGATACAATGAAGAAGCGTTTGGTAAATAAGCGGAACTTACTGGCCATAGAACATGAATTTCCTCAATTCAAACGAATTCATATCATAAATCTTGCAGGGTTTGGATAAATGGGGTCAACCTCAGGTTTTCCCAGGAGAGGTTGGACGTTGATACTCTTCGTGCCGTCTTGCATGACCGAAAGCCAAACTCTCCGTTCGAAAAAAGATGCTCCGACCTTTCCCCACGATAGGCGGCGAGTTGGGCGGGAAATGTTTGATCAAGCGACGGCCCTCCGGCCCAAACTCACCTGAGAAGGTTTCAGATATCGTCCTTGCTGGCGCGCTTTAATAGCTCCTTCTCCTCGTCTGTCAGGGAATGATAGCCTCTCTGGGAGATCTTGTCGAGTATCTCATCCACGCGCTGTGGGGTCACGTTTGGTGTTTTCTTGAACGGATTGGTATCTGCCTTGTAAAAAAGCTCCTGCCTGATACTCCTGCCTTTCCGGGGCCTCTCGGGATTGAAGAGATTGCTTACCCAATCGAATAGTTGATTGATCCAGCCACCCAGGTCGTGGCCCTTGCGGAAGGCAACGATGAACAACACGCCTGCCAGGGCGCCGGCAATGTCTGCTACGTGCTGACCGGGTGTGCTAAGTGGGATGGTAGCGAGGTCGATAATGAAATAAATAAGCGTGAGTATCCAGATCGGTATCCCGCCATTGAGCATGGGGAAAATGCGGTACTTCGGTGAGATGGTCGTTACCGCCGCCGCTATCGCCATGATGCCGGCGGAGGCGCCTAAAAAACTGGCGCCGGCAACCTGTGGCCTGAGCGATGGCCAGATATTATAAGCGAGAACGAACCCGATGGCGCCGGCGAATGCTCCATAGAGAAAGACGGGAATGATCTTTCGATTGCCGGTCAGGTCCTGCAGGATATAGCCGAATACCCAAAGCCAAAGCATATTCCCCAGGATCTGCCACACATCGTCCTGCACAAACATATGGGTAAAGATGGTCCATGGCCTTCCGGCTATCTTTCCCGGTGAAGCGGAAAGAGAGAACCAGTCTAAAACACTTTGATGAAAATGCTGGATGGCAAGGTCATGCTCTGCATAACGGAGAAGGAAGAGCGCCTTAACGAATGCGAGGATCACGAATAATACCAGGTTGATGGCAATAAGCGTGATCAATGCATTCCTTGCCTGGGCAAAAGAAAGTCGTTTCTGGTATTCTTTTTCTGAGTAGGCCATACTTCACATTTCCTGCCGTAAAACTACGACAGATACTCTTTCTAATACAACGTTTTTCGGTTGGTTTTGTTCCAGAAAAAAACGATGATCAAACCGGTGATAGCACCGCCCAGGTGGGCGAAATGCGCCACATTATCACCCGCTGAATTGCGAACGGCAAGGGTCAGTTCCAAAGCGCCATAAATGAACACAAACCACTTTGCCTTTATCGGTATCAGGAAATAGACATAGATGAGACTATTGGGAAATAAATAACCGAACGCAGCGAGACAGCCGAAGATAGCGCCCGATGCGCCAAGTGTGGGTTCGTTCACCCGGAAATTGGGGGAATTGACGTATTCGAGTTGCAATGCCGAGCTGGCGGAATGAAATTCCTCCATCAGCGGAGCCATCTGGAAGTAAAGTACAATGAGGTGCAATACGCCGGCGCCGAGTCCGCAAAGAAGATAATAAGTGAGGAATCGTTTCGCGCCCCAATGATTTTCCAGCAGTGCGCCAAACATCCATAGCGCGATCATGTTAAAAAGAATATGATCTATGCCACCATGTAAGAACATATACGTGATCAGCTGGTATGGCTTGAAGAACACCGAGTGAACATCATGGAGTGCGAAGAGATTTAAAATCGTTTGAGACTGGCTACCGAACGCCTCCTGCGCTATGTACACCAACACATTTATAATGATCAAATTCTTAACGACGGGAGGGAAACTGTTCGGCCGGTAATATTGCTGATTCATACTACAAAAATACTTTTAATAAATAACCACTCGTTTTCTCTATAGATCTTTAACATTTTTCAATTTCAACTGCACCACATTTTCGATATGCAGCGTATGCGGAAACATATCGACCGGGCGGATCCTCGTCACTGCATATTTCTCATCCAGCAATGCAAGATCGCGTGCCTGTGTAGCGGGATTGCAACTCACATACACTACTACCGGCGCTTCCATATCCAGGATCTTTCTCACCAGTTTCTCATGCATGCCTGCACGCGGGGGATCGGTGATGATCACATCCGGCCTGCCATGCTTTGCAAAGAATTCATCGTTGCAGATCTCGATCACATCCCCCGCAACAAATACACTATCCTTGAGCTCGTTCAATGCTGCATTCTCCCTGGCATCATGTATTGCGGCTTCGATCATCTCCACACCAACGATCTTCCCTGCCTCCCCGCTCACAAAAATACCGATACTGCCCGTCCCGCAATAAAGGTCATATACGGTTTCTTTTCCCGTCAGCTCCGCGAAGTCCCGCGTCACCCTATACAATTCCTCTCCCTGCTTCGTATTCGTTTGGAAGAATGATTTCGGTCCGATCTTGAATTGGAATTCCTCCAGTTTCTCGATCACATATCCCTTACCATAAAAAACGATAGGCTCCAGGTCGTGGAGACTATCATTCATCTTTGTATTGATCGTATACAGGAGCGTGGTGACCGATGGGAACGAATGTTGCACGTGCTCCAGCAGGTCTTTGATCTTAGCCTCCTCCTTCTCGCCGAATACAATATTCACCATCAGCTCGCCAGTCGTACACAGGCGGATCTGCATCGTGCGCATCAACCCGGTGTGATTGCGTACATCATAGAAACTATATTGATGCTCTACTGCATATTCCTTGATGGCGAGGCGGATCGCATTCGTCGGCTCCTCCTGCAGGTAGCAGGTCTTAATGTCGACGATCTTATCGAACATCCCTCTCACGTGGAAGCCGGCTACATCCTGCGTGCCATTGATCGACGGGTCGGACAATTCCTCCTTCAGCAGGTATCTCTTGTTCCCGAAAGTGTATTCGATCTTGTTCCGGTAATATCTTGTCTGGGCCGCGCCGAGTATCGGCTCCATTTCGGGCATCGCCACTTTCCCGATGCGTTGCAGGTTGTCCCGCACCTGCCGCTGCTTGTATTGCAACTGCTTCTCATAGGGCAGCATCTGCCACTGGCATCCGCCACATATTCCGAAGTGCGGGCAAAACGGCTGCACCCGGTCAGGAGAATAGGCATGGAACCGCACCGGCCGGCCCTCCGCCCAGTCCTTCTTGTTCCTACCCAGTTGCACGTCCACCACATCACCCGGGATGACTCCCTCGATAAATATGACCTTCCCAT
>DATHKS010000559.1:0-6959 GCA_035488975.1 Chitinophagaceae bacterium
CCCAATGCCACATCCTTTGCATTCAACTCGAGATAACTTCCGGATGGTTTCTTCGCAGGCACCGTAACGGTTGCTGCAGGAGTATTGTTATTAGTTGATGGCTTCGTCGATGGTGCAGATGCGGTATTCCTTGCCTTCTCATCATCCGCTGCCTTCTTCGCCGCGGCCACGCGTGCCATCTCTTCCTTCTTCGCATTTTCCACTTCCCTCCGGATAATGGCATAGATCGCATTCTTCAGATCCGCATCCCGCTTCTTCTTCGAGCTGATTTGTTTCTGCAGATCCTTTTCCTGCGACTTCAATCCATTCACCACAGCATCCTTTTCCTTTCGCTGATCCGTAAGCACCACCCTTTCCTTATTCTGGCTCTGCAGGGCCATGCTCTTCTCCTGCTTCCTTCCCAATTGTTCCTGCTGGCGCTTTGCAATGAGATCCTTCGTTTCATAGATCGTATTGACCTGCTTCTCACGGTAGGCCCTGTAGCTCTTCAGATAGGACACACGCCTGATGGCATCATTGAAATTATTAGCGGAGAAAATAAAATTCACGTAGTCGAAGCTGCTGCGGTTCTTGTAGGCATACACCACTGTGCGCGCATATTGCGATTTCAATGTATCGAGTTGCTTCTGCAGGCGAGAGATCTCGATATTGCTGCGATACATATCATCATCGATATATCTCAGCTCCTTGTTTATGCTGGTGATGTATTTCTCCTGGAGCGTGATCTTGCGGTTCAGCATGTTCAACTGTCCGAGCGACTGCTTCTTCTGGCCCTTCACCTTATTGTACACGCTCTGAATCTCCTTCAACTCGTCCTGGATCTCTCTCCTTTCTCTCTCGAGCTCCGACTTGTCATTCGTAGCCTGGGCAGTGGCCAGGTCGAGTATCCCAAATAAGAATACGAAAATGAGAAGATATTTTTTTTGCATGTTTCGATTTTTGGATGATTGAATGCGGCCAGAAACAGAAAATCTATAACGGGCCCACAGACAATAAATTATCCATCTATTCCCATTTATAGTTTTTCGGCACGGCAAATGGGAAACTTAACGTTTCATTAAAATCATAGGATTTAAAATCGAGCTTGATATCCAGCTTCGATTTCTCCGCGACCGTGATGCGGCGCTTCGTAGAGAACTCCACCCCTTTCTTATTCTCATAGTCCCCATAGCTCAGGTTACAGGTCCGGCTCCTCGTAATGTCCACATCATCGAGCTTGCTGTTATCTATCCGCCCGTCGGCATTCAGCGTGAGCAGGTTCTTGAAGAATTTACCGAGACTTACCAGCGATACCGTAGAACCCGTCTGTGAATACGAGATGATATTGCTATCGAGGAAGACGGGATTCCCTATCAGGATATCCTGCAGCGAATGCAGATCGATGGGCAGTGCCGTCACTTCCTGCAGATAGGCCACGCTCCTTGCCGTATATATCTTATCCTGCTTGTTGATGATCTTGACCGAGTCGCGTGTGATATAGGCCCTCAGCCCTTCTATGCCGAAGATGGCCGTGATCGATATCCAGATGGCGCTGTCCTTATACATGCGCAGGTTGGCGTTCACATTATATTTCTTGCCATCGGTACCCTGGTAGTCCACATTTATCTTGGCCGAAAAAGTGGTGAAGTCGATCCTGCTGGCCTGAAGGCGTGCAAGCGCCGAATGAATCCAGACCTGCGAATCCTCCTTCGATCGGTCCGGAACGGGCGCCACAACCGCCAGCGTATCCTTCCTCGACATGGCCGTTTGTATCTTCCTCGTTGTACGGCAGGATGCCATCAGGCAGATGGCCATGACCGAAAGGACTAATGTTCTCATCATTATCATTGAATTTATTGCTTCCCGGTATGACCGAATCCACCCGCATTTCTCTCCGTTGCTTCCAGTTCTTCCACCAGCTTCCATTCTACCTTCTCGACAGTCTGTATTACCATCTGCGCAATACGGTCGCCCGGTTGTATGACCTGTTCCTCGTTGGAAAGGTTTATTAAGATGATCTTAATTTCTCCCCGGTAATCAGCATCAACCGTGCCGGGGGTATTCAAACAGGTAATGCCTTGTTTTATAGCCAGGCCACTGCGCGGACGTATCTGCGCCTCATAACCCTGGGGCAATTCGATGAACAGACCCGTGGGTATTAATGTCCTCTCCAATGGTTGCAAGGTCTGGGGAAAATCCAGGCTGGCCCGCAGGTCCATGCCAGAGGATCCCACTGTAGCATAACCGGGCAATGCATTCGATGATGTGTTGACGATTTTTACTTGTATTGGTGCCATGCGTCAAAGATAGGAGGATTGGGAATTGGAAACAGGGGGATGGGGAATTGGGAATAGGGCTTTAGTCGAAAAAACCTACTGCCCGGTAACGATTCTTCAAAGTATCAGCCTTATTCTTAATTCCCAATTCCAGCATTTATTCAGAAAAAATCAAAACAGAAGCATAGGCAACCACTCCCTCTTCTCTCCCCACAAATCCCAGCTTCTCCGTAGTAGTGGCCTTAATGGAAACATCCTTTATCGTAAGTCCCGTAATCTCCGCGATCACGGATTGCATTTTGCCCGCGTATGATTTTATTTTCGGCTCCTGCAGGCAAAGCGTGGTATCGATATTGACGATGCGATAGCCTTCTTTCATTATCAGGTCAACCGTTTTCTTCAATAATATTTTGCTGTCTATGCCCTTGTATGCCGCATCGGTATCCGGGAAATGAACGCCGATATCCCCGAGACAGGCGGCGCCGAGCAGCGCATCGCAAATGGCATGAAGTAATACGTCGGCATCACTATGACCGACGGCTCCTTTGGAATGAGGAATGAGTACACCACCCAGCCAAAGTTTATATCCCTCTTCAAGCCGGTGAAAATCGACGCCCGATCCGATCCGATAGCCCATGTAGTTGATTTAGGAGGCAAATATCTTAAAACCATGCGTTATTGGATAAGATAATAAAAGAAGTGGTCCCGCTTTGCAGCAGGACCACTTCTTTATTGCCAGTTTTTCGTATTATCAATTGCTGCTGTCACCACCCGCGTTCGAATCCAGGTCAAACAGGATAGAGAAACGAAGCGTGTTTGAGAGAGGATTACGACTGGTGCCACTTCCCGAAGGAAGAAGGTAAGAGAAGTTCAAACCAAAGACATTGTACTTGAGACCAAGTCCCGTTGTAAAATACTTACGGTTTCCTCTCGTCTTGTCCTCGAAGAAATAGCCCGCGCGAAGAGCGAACTGGTTGTTATACCAATATTCTCCGCCTATCGAGACATTCGCCTGGCCGGGAAAATCGCTGAAGGAACTGAACCAGCTGCTGGCCAAACCCTTCTTCCTGTAGTCTTCGATTTCCTGCGCCGTCGCATTTTCTTTCAGCCCGGGAACGAGGAGCTTATTAAAGTCCACGCCAAAACTGAGCTTGTTTTGCTCGTCAAAATTCTTCGTATAGGTAGTACCCAACCCTAAATTAGCAGGGATGAAGTCCTTCATATCGGCATTGTCGGTGTACGAGATCTTCGCACCAAGATTGGAAATTACGGCTCCAAAAGCCCAGCCATCTCCAGTCGTATTCTGTCCATTATAATAAAATCCAATATCGCCGGCTACAGAGGTTCCTGTTTTATATGTATTCCCTGTTGAGGCTACTCCCGAGGCAAGGTTCGAATTGATGTAGCGCAGAGTAATTCCGAGACCGACCTTCTCCGTCAATTTTCTCGAATATCCAAAGTCCAGGCCGAATTCCCGGGGCTTTCCTGTGCCATTGAGATTTCCATTTCCATCGGTAAAATCGATGTTGCCAAGGCTGAAATAACGTAAGCCGACATTGATTGCCTGGTCATCGGATATCTTATAGTACCCGGACAACGAAGCCAGGTAAACATCGTTCACCAGGTCTTTTAACCATGGAGTATATGTTGCAACCACGCCACCCTGTGATTCATTAAAGGCTACTTTGCCGATATTCCAGAAACCTGACCCAGCATCGGGCGAGGTCGCTAAGCCAAGATCTCCCATCCCACCTGAGCGGGCATCCGGAGATATTCTCAAAAATGGAACAGCTGTAGTAATAACTTTTTGTGCATGTACTTTTGTTAGAATGCCGCAAATCAAGAATGCCCCTGCAGTCAATTTAAAAGCAGTTAGTCTCATTAGAAGTTGTTTTTTTAATATTAGGTTTAGATAAAAGTTCTGGCTTTTAAAAGCGAGTTAAAGAGTTGATTTCAATAGTAATTATAAGATCACGAGTTTCTCGATCTTTTCCTTTCTCAATTTACCGGGAGCGGTTACAGAAAGTTTGTACAAGTATATCCCACGACCTATTTTATCGCCATATTCATCTTTCCCATCCCATTCCAGTTCAATTGAACGATTCCCGGGGGTGTTTATTGTTTTTTGAATCACTTTTATTACCCTGCCGGTCAAGGTAAATATCTGTAAGCGAACCTGTAAGTCCTGCCCGGGCTTGTTATGTTCAAACCAGAACTGGGTCTTCGTCGTAAACGGATTAGGGTAATTTAGAACATGACTAAGGGATAACTCTTCATTTTTGGCCACCGTGAAGTCCAGGATCGCCTCGCTGGAGTTGTTCAACACGTCCCAGGCCTTGATCTTCAGGCTGTGCGTCCCTGCCTCGAGATCGGGGAGCTGAAACTTTACCGTCCCTTTCTCATAACTGTCCTGGTCGCCCTGGTAAAAGTCATTGAGTAAAAAAAAATGGCGGGTATCATTGTCCAGCGTCGCCACAATATCATGGCCGATACCAGTCCCGACGGTGTTGATCCCGGAAGAATCCATCAGTTTCAGGATCAGTACCGGCGTTTCATTGGTCACGCTGCCATTCACGAACTTCTCATCATTCAGGTATGGCTTGATCTCGGGTCCCGTATTGTCTTTCCCCGCATTCACACCCGTGCCACCCACGATAAAGCTGGTTGAAAAACCATTGCCATCCCGCTTGCCATCCTCCGCATACAGGCTCAGTTTTCCGCTCCCGTATTGATAGTTGATATCCTTCGGCACTTTGAATGTAAAGCTGAATCGTCCATCCGTGACAGTCGACTTGCCCTTGAAAAGAACATTATTCTGCGTACTGAAGCCCACCGGCAGGCTGCCCGGATCATTCACCAGTGTGTTCTGGATCTGGGGCTTGTCGAACATCGCGGGATAGACATTTCCATTGTAGCCACTCAGCCGGTTGCCCGCCAGGTCCGTCACTTCTCCTTCAATGGTGATCTTATCCGTGGCACGCAGCGTATCCGATGAGGATACGGCCGTCCCATTTATCCTGACAGGACGCACACGAAGAGCCGGAAATGCAATGGTAAGGGCGGGATCGCCAAGCAGGGTGAACTTCCGGTTGTTGATGATATCGGTCGAGGTCTGGTAGGTGTAATTCTTCGCCTCGCGTATCGCATCGCCCAGGCTCTTATACTTCCCATTGGCATCCGGTTGCAGCGCGAACCTCAGGTAATTATTATTCATCACCCGGTTGCTCGACGCGAATACCACGCGTGTGGTGGTGAGGAGTGCAATCCCTCCCGTCTTCGCCCGCAACAACAGGTTCTCCCCGAGCGACGGCACTACCGGGTTATCATACGGCGCGAAATCGCAGGTGGCCGTCATGAACAACGGAAGGCGGTATTGATTATTCCATTCGTTCACGATGTCCTGGTCCACGATCGTTTCCTCCGCCAGTCGCCTGGCTCCCCCATGTCCCGTGAAATTCCAGATGAGCGTCCCATTGAAGACCTCGTTGCCGATAGCCTGGTTGACCGCAGGATAGCTGCTGCCCGCAGATGACTTTTCTTCCGGGTAGGCATCGAGGTAAATCTTCTTAAGATCGAAGACGGGGGCCGTTGTGGCGGCGGTGGCCGTGATGATCTCGGCATCTTCGAGATGCAGGTTCTGGTCTTCATCGTCCGCAATGAAAAGCAGGTCGTTCCTCCATGGACCGAAGGCCTGGCCACTGAAGTAATCCCCGACCTTATCCACGAAGTTCTTCGCCTCCTGGATACTCTTCGCGGGTACGCGACCGATACCGATGTCGAGATCATTCGTTATCGATACCGAATTGATGTCCTCACTGTCCTGGAGGAATCCGAAGAAATCATCCGATGTATAGCTGGATAATATGTCGAGCGATACGGACGTCTCATAGCATGGAATGAAGTTGGTATTGTTAGCCAGCCGGTCTTTGTAGTCGTAGGAGGCATCCCCGAATAATAATGCGGTACGAACCCTGTTAGCCGGATCATTGCCATAGATATCGAAATACATTTTCAGGAAATCCCTTATCGCGGCGGGATCGGGGCTTCCGCTTCCAAATTCATTAAAGACCTGGTCGGTGGTCACCACCAATGTGCGAAGCCCGCTTTGCTGCTGGTGAAATGTAGCCAGTCGTTGGGCCTGGGCGAGAAAGGGAGGGGGTACGAGAATAATATTATCGACGGGACTCGTATGATGAAGATCCTGGTTGGCAACCCGGCCGGCCGCTACGGGCGTCAGTAAGTTCGTGGCGGAGAAAGCGGCATACTCCTTCAGGCGGGAGCAGTCGTTGACGAAACGAAACTGGTTGCCAACCAGGCTGCCCCGCATCAACAATGGGTTTGAAGGATCGCTAACGTCCCAGACCTCCGTGCCGGCATTGGCATTGCCGATCACGAATTCCGCATTGTTAGGTCCCACGCTGCTCCAGTCCCGGAAGAGTAATTGCTGTGTCGCAGGCATGGAAAGCGGCTGCCGGAAAAAGAGTTCGAACCAATTCAGCCATCCCTGGGCATTGAAACTTCCGGGAAGGTATGTGTAGCCCACCGTCAGTTCACTTTGCGGAGCGACCAGCGAACTCAGGGAGCTGGATTGCTGTGCAAACAGGTCGTATTGCCCCGAGCCCACCGGCGGAATATTGATCTGGGCGCCGGTCACTCCGTTCACCCTGGTTTCAAACGAACTGATCGCCCCCACCGATCTCGCGA
>DATHKS010000560.1:0-3109 GCA_035488975.1 Chitinophagaceae bacterium
GCCTTTTCGTCACCGTCCTTATGAAAAATAGCGCACTCCGCAGTGATCTTTTGATTCTGGGCGGGCAATAGCTGCAATAGCAGTTTCTCCGCTCCGCCAATGCCGATGATCCGAATTACATGAAGAACTTTCATAGTCCGAATAGAGGGATCCTCCTTCCGGGCATCAGCCCGGAAGACAGTGTCAAAAGATTAATTTCCTGCAAGAAAAAAAGATTCAGTGAAGGTTTCCGTAAGCGCATGGCAGACGGTAATGAAGGAAAGAATATTTCTTATCAGGCGGCGGGTTTGCTGCACCTCGCCTCGACTCCGTTTCCTCCGTTCTCGACATATATCTCATCGGCGCCAAGTCGTTTCAATGTGTTATATATGCTCTTCTTACCCCTGAAATGCTTATACCAGTCGGTCAGCGAATCGTGTGTATCCAGCAATGCCCATTGCACCTGGTGCTCCTCGTTCAACTGGGGAAAGGCATCATAATAAGATACCACCGGCGATATCCTGTTTAACAATACGCTCGCCAGCTTCATATGCCTGAACTTCTTGTGCAACGGCAGGTATCTCCTGACCAGTTTCCTTGTGTAGGGAATTGTCCTCGAAGGCTTTTTTCGCTTCAGGAACCAGCGATAGATCGCGGCACTCCGTAACAACCATGACTTTGAAAATGTGTAGTGGTCGATTACTAGATAACCTCCTTTCCTTACAAGTTTATAGAGATTTTCGATTGTCTGCTCCGGATCGGGCGTATGCTGGATGACGCCGAGACAGATAACCACGTCGAAACTCTCATCCTTGAACGGCATACGATTGATATCCGCCTGGATGACCAGGTGTTTCTCACCGGAAGGAAAGTTCTCATTATTTACTTCGGCAGCAGAACTGATGTCCGAGGAGACGAGGATGGCTCCTTTCTTTAAAAGGATCTCCGTAAATCTCCCTGCACCACAGCCAGTCTCAAGGACCAGCTTGTCAACTAATTTGTCTTGCAACGGCCCAAGACAGCGGTTCAGCCGGTCGAGCGTGATGGAGGTCTTGGTGAAGGAGTCAAACTGGGTTTTCTTAAACTCTTTCCATTGATCTCCAAAGCTGGACGCATAAGATCCATCCTGCACGAACCTGGGTATACCATTTACTACTGGTACTACCTCTTCCTTAGATGTAAGCTGGCATTCTGATGTTAGTTTATAATACTCATTTGATTTCTTTGAAAAAAATGGTGGAAATAACATATTTATGGTAGTTAATATATATCTGCATATCTGGTAAAAAGCCGTTTTAGGGAATATTCTTCTTCTGCGTATATACGAGCCTGTCTTGAAAGTCGTTCTCTCAAGGTATTATTTTCTACAAGCATTTCCATGCTTTCGCATAGTTTTTCTATATTCCTTGACGGATATAGAATTCCGGTGTCTCCATTTCGAACCATGTTGTTGACGCCCCAGACATCACTGGCGATGAGCGGAAGTCCGCAGGACATGGCCTGCATGATCGAATTGCTCATGGTTTCTCCAAAAGTGGCTTGCACATAGATATCGAGTGAATGCATAAAATCGAGTAGGTCCTTCTCATTTAACATGCCACAGAATTCCACTTCTTCTTTGATGCCCAATTCATCGGCCAGGTTTCTCAGACTCTCCATGGTCTCCCCGTCGCCGGCTATCCGCAGGCGGAGGCGTCTTCCGGGCATTTTTTTCAGGAGCAGGGCAAAGGCGCGCATGAGGGTCGGGTGATCTTTTATGGTCTGGAGGCGGCTTTGGATGCCAAAGACAGCTCCCCCGGAAAGATCGCGCAGCGGCTGGGCGGTATAAAGGGAAGTATCGAGACCGTTCGGGATGATCACCGCCTTGCGGTCCAGCCGTTTGGTTTTTATTTTCCTGTGGATGCCCTGCAGGGATTCATGCGTAAGCAGAACGATATTATCGGCGAAGAAGATGGCCGCCCGCAGCCACACCCATTCCCTTTTTGTTTTCAGGTGGTGGGCTTGCGTATCCCGAACAATGATCCTGGTGCGTGAATTGAAGAAACGGTAGATAACCGCGGGGAAGATAAAGGAAGCGCCGTGAAGGAAGATCGTAGCAGGTCTTGAACGTTTAAAGGCGCGGTATATTCTGAAATATACGCCGATGTCCAGTCCTCGTTTTTTAAGAATGGCCTCGTAATGGACATTAAGTTCGCGGCACTGTAAGATATAGTCCTTCCGAACCTCCTCGATACCGCAAAAAACAGCTTCTGTAGTATACTGATGTTCCGTATCAGCTTTAACCAATGAAAAAAAAACACTTCCATGGCCACCCAGACCGCTGTATAGAAGGTGAACGATCCTTTTCATTTCAGATTACTTCGTCTTCCTTTTATCATTTCATCCACTTTTCGTACCAGAGCTGGAACATCAGTATATTCCAAATGAGCGAGAACCGGAAATTATTGCCTTTATAATAATCTTCCAGTTCCCTGTGCAAACGGGAATAGTCAATAAGACCATGTCCGGCCAATGCCTTTTCGCTTAAATGCTCCTCCAGAAATCCCTTCAGGTCCTTTCTGAACCACTCCACCAATGGAATGCTGAAGCCCATCTTGGGCCTGTGCATGATCTCCCTGGGAATATGCCGGTGAACGATCTTTTTTAATAGCGACTTAGTCGTTCCCTTATGGTATTTGTATTCATCGGGCAGCGTGGCTACCCATTCGATAAGATTTTGATCGAGCAATGGTTCCCGGCCCTCGAGTGAAATACTCATTGTGGCCCGGTCGACCTTTGTCAAAATATCCCCTGGCAAATAATTAAGGTAGTCGAAGGCCAGCAATCGATCCTGCCGCCCGGGCAAATTCCGTACAGCGTCGGTTAGCAAAAAATGTCCGCGACTTGTTTCCTTTCGTGTCATAAACGAGTCGATATAACCCGGCATGGCGGCCTGGTTAGCATAGTCGATCATATCCACCAGGTCGATATCTCCCCGTATATAAGAGGTATATTTCTTCAGGTTTTCGCGCGAGCTGTTTCGTTCGCCGGCTATTTTTTCCTTGATGAAGCCGGGCGAATGATCGATCCCGAAAGCCAGTGGCCGGCGTGCAAAGGACGGAATGGAATCGAGTTTGGACGACAGGTTCAC
>DATHKS010000561.1:0-2079 GCA_035488975.1 Chitinophagaceae bacterium
GTCGGTGTGAATGGAGTGGGAAAGACGACCACCATCGGCAAACTCGCCTATAATTTCAAAAAGGCCGGGAAGAGTGTGTTGCTCGGTGCAGCCGATACCTTTCGTGCCGCCGCCGTTGACCAACTGACCATCTGGAGCGAGAGGGCGGGAGTGCCCATCGTGAAGCAGGACATGGGCTCCGATCCTGCCGCTGTGGCTTTCGACACGGCCCAGAGCGCCGTTGCAAGACAGTCCGACGTCGTATTGATCGATACGGCGGGACGCCTGCACAATAAGGCTCACCTGATGGACGAACTGACCAAGATAAAACGGGTGATCCAGAAAGTGCTGCCGGATGCACCCCACGAAGTGCTGCTGGTACTGGACGGATCCACCGGTCAGAATGCATTGGAACAAGCCAAGCAATTCACCGCTGCTACTGACGTTACCGCGCTTGCAATAACCAAGCTCGACGGTACGGCAAAGGGTGGCGTAGTATTAGCGATCGCGGATCAGTTTAAAATACCCGTCAAATTCATCGGCGTAGGAGAGAAGATGGAGGATTTGCTTGTGTTCGATAAGCATGAGTTTGTAGATAGTTTGTTTAATGTGGAAAAAACCAAGTAAACAATTAGCCAATTTGATAATTTGACAATTAGCCAATTACTTTACCAGTAACCGGACTACAGGAGGGTTAATTTTTGATTTTTGAATTTTTACTTTTGAATTTTGACTTAATTTACCTTTAGCACTTGAAAACAAGAACACTCAAAAGAGACAAGGTCAATATCATCACCCTCGGTTGCAGCAAGAACATGGTTGACAGCGAGGTGCTCAGCGGGCAGTTGCTGGCAAATGATATCGATGTGGTACATGAGAACAAGAAATCGGATCATAATATTGTCGTCGTCAATACCTGCGGCTTCATCGACAAGGCGAAAGAAGAAAGCATCAATACCATTCTCGACCAGGTAGAGCTCAAGAGACGCGGCAAGCTCGATAAGGTGTATGTCACGGGTTGCCTGAGCGAACGCTACAGGAATAACCTGGAGGCGGAGATCCCCGAAGTAGATGCGTTCTTCGGAACGATGGAGCTTCCGCTGATCCTGAAACAATTTGAGGCCGACTATAAGACGGAACTGCTGGGTGAACGACTCCTTTCCACACCCCGTCACTACGCTTATCTCAAAATATCCGAGGGCTGCAACCGTACCTGCTCCTTCTGTGCCATTCCCCTGATGCGCGGTCAGCACATAAGCAAGCCGATCGAAGAACTGGTCAGGGAAGCCGAAGGCCTCGTAAGGATGGGCGTAAAGGAAGTAATGCTTATAGCCCAGGAACTCACGTATTACGGCCTGGATATTTACAAGAAACGAATGCTGCCGGATCTGCTTCACCGCCTGGCCGATATTCCCGGTCTCGAATGGATCCGTCTTCACTATGCCTATCCATCCAAATTCCCTCTCGAGATACTCGACGCCATGCGCCAACGGGAGAATATCTGCAACTACCTCGATATGCCATTGCAGCATGCAGCCAACAACATGCTCAAGGCAATGAAGCGGCAGATCACACGCGAGGAGATGGAAGACCTAACCGCCGCCATACGCGAAAAGGTTCCGGGTATCTGTCTTCGTACCACGCTCATTGCCGGCTTCCCGGGAGAAACCCTCGAAGATGTGGAGGAACTGAAAGGATTCCTACAGCGTCAGCGCTTCGATCGTGTGGGCATCTTCTCCTATTCCCACGAGGAGGGTACATCCGCGCACGACCTCACCGATAACATTCCCGCAGAAGAAAAAGAACGAAGGGCGCAGGAAATAATGGAAGTACAACAGGAGATCAGTTTCGAACTCAACCAGCAGAAAATAGGAAGGACATTCAAGACCCTGATCGATAAAAAGGAAGCTGGCCGTTACCTCGGCCGCACCGAATTCGATTCCGTGGAAGTGGACAACGAGGTGATCATTCACTCGGAGAAGAAACTCGCTATCGGCTCATTTGTTCAGGCCCGTATCACAAAGGCATATGACTACGACCTGGAGGGAGAAGTAGTATCCTGATCGTTTGTCTTCGGCTATCACCTGTCTCCGCCTTTTA
>DATHKS010000562.1:0-5483 GCA_035488975.1 Chitinophagaceae bacterium
TGCTAACGGTGTTAGGTAAAACATTATTTATGGGAATCGCAGAAAGACGTTTACGGCAGAAGGATGAAGTCCGCTCGAGTATTCTCGCTACTGCCTGGCAGATAGTGAAGGAAGAGGGTTGGCAATCGCTTTCTATTCGTAAGATCGCCGATGCGATCGAGTACAGCGTTCCTGTGATCTATGACCATTTCCAGAATAAGGAAGCCATTCTTCTCGAGTTTGGAAAAAAGGGATTCGAACTTCTCGTGAAGCGACTGCAACAGGCTAAGGAAAAATCGGATGATCCGGCCGAACAGCTCAGCGCCATTGCAGATGCCTATTGGAATTTCGCATTCAAGAACAAAGAATACTACCAGCTGATGTTCGGGTTGGGCATTGCGTGTTGTGAGACCGAAAAATGTATTCAGGAAAAATCCGTCTTCCGGGACCTGGTCATGCAACCGATCGTTGCGATACTAGAGAAGAATAAAGACAATGATCAAAACGCCTGCCTTAAATATCATACGTTCTGGTCGGTGATGCATGGCCTGATATCCATTAAGATGATGAGCGCTTCACTCGTCACGGATGAACTGAATAAATTGGTACTGGACGATGCCATAGCTGGCTTCATCAAGAACCTGGAACATTAAATTTTTTTTACCCTAACGGCTAACGATGTTAGGTATTATTTGAGTGTTACAATCACTGCTTGCCTCCCGCCGGCTCTACGTATCACGCCCGGCAAATGAAAAAAAACAAACTATAAACATTAACCCGGTCTTATAGAAGATCAAAACAGAATAGTTATGCAAAGACGAATTATCAAAACCAGAAAACAACAAGCACCCTTCACCCTTTCCAGCCTAAAAGCGCTGCTACTACCCGCAGTATTATCCATTTTACTATATGCCTGTAACTCATCTTCGGGCAATTCGGGCGTTCCTATTTCATTTCCTTCCTTACCGGTAGTGACGGTGGGACTCACTCCCGCTACCACCTACACCGAGTTCTCTTCCTCGTTGGAAGGAAGTAAGGATATTGAGATACGTCCGCAGGTAGACGGCATACTCGACAGGATCTTCGTTGACGAAGGAGCCTATGTGAAGAAAGGACAAGCATTGTTCCAGGTAAACGACAGACCCTATCGCGAGCAGATGAATACTGCAAGAGCCGGTCTGCTTTCAGCACAGGCGAATCTGCTCACCGCCGAGATCAATGTATCGAAGCTGACACCACTCGTTGAAAGTAATATTGTATCCGAGATCCAATTGAAGACGGCAAAGGCAACACAGTCTTCTGCCGCCGCGATGGTCTCACAAGCGCAGGCCCAGGTGCAACAGGCATCCATAAACATCGGCTATACGCAGATCGTTTCACCCGTTGATGGCTATGTTGGAAGAATACCTTTCAAAACAGGTAGCCTCGTGGGCTCTACCACTCCGCAGGCGCTCACCGTTGTCTCATCCGTCAGGGAGATATATGCTTATTTCTCTTTCAGTGAAAAAGACTTCTTGCTCTTCCGCGCCCAGTTTCCCGGCGCTACAATAGAAGAAAAGATAAAGCACATGCCGCCGGTTGATCTTGTACTCGCAGACAATACAGTGTATGCGGAGAAAGGTAAAGTAGAAACGGTCTCCGGTCAATTCAGTAATACGATGGGTGCGATCAGCTTCCGCGCCGTCTTCGATAACAAGGATGGCTTGCTCCGCGCAGGCAATACCGGAAAGATCCGTGTACCGCGTTTGATAGACAGCTCACTGGCCGTACCGCAGGAAGCGACCTTCGAATTGCAGGATAAGGTATTCGTATTCGTGTTAACCGATAGCAACAAAGTGCTAAGCACCCCGATTGAAGTATCGGCGAAGACAAATAACTACTACCTCGTTGGCAAAGGGCTGAAGTCCGGCGACAGGATCGTGTACACCGGCCTCGATAGATTGAAGGACGGCGCCATTATACAACCGCAGGCTCTCTCGATGGACAGCCTCTTAAAATCTAATCCTCTATAACCAGGTAATCTCCCAGCATAAAAGGATGTCTCCTATTTGCAGTTCACTGCATATCGGGCCATGCCTTGCCCTAACGAAAGCTTGCACGACGACAAAACACATAAACACAGAAAATGCTAAAGCGATTTATTGAACGCCCGGTCTTATCGACCGTCGTTTCTATCATACTCACACTATTGGGACTCCTTTCACTCTATTCCCTTCCCGTAACGCTGTTCCCGGATATTGCGCCGCCGACTGTACAGGTCACGGCAACCTACCCCGGGGCCAATGCGGAGGTAGTGGCGCGTGCCGTTGCCACTCCACTGGAGGAAGCGATCAACGGCGTGGAGAACATGACCTATATGACTTCTACCTCCAGCAACGATGGTACTATGTCATTGAACGTGTTCTTCAAGTTGGGGACCAACCCCGACCTGGCAGCAGTGAATGTGCAGAACCGCGTTTCCAAAGCTATCAGCCAGGTGCCACAGGAAGTAGTGCAGGCCGGTATATCAACGCAGAAACAGCAGAACAGCATGATCATGGTGCCGCTGATCTATAGTAATGACAGCACGTACGACGAGACCTTCCTGCAGAATTATGCGAAGATCAATATTATACCGGAGATCCAGCGGGTAACAGGAGTAGGACAGGCGCAGGTATTCGGCGCCAGGGATTACTCCATGCGTATCTGGCTGAATCCCGAAAGGCTCACTGCAAATAATCTTTCCGTACAGGAAGTATTGAATGCGATCCACGAGCAAAATGTGGAAGCCGCACCGGGCCGCTTCGGCCAGAGCAGCACCGCTTCATTCGAATACATACTGAAGTACAAAGGCAAGCTATCCAGCAACGAAGAATATGAGAACATCATCTTGAAATCGGCTGCCGATGGCTCCGTCATCCGCCTGAAAGACATCGCGAGGGTGGAGTTCGGCGCATTTGCGTACAGCGCCAACACCCGCATTGCCGGCAAACCCGGTATTGGGGTGGCCGTTTTCCAGACAGCAGGATCGAATGCGAATGATATCCTGACCGAAGTGGATAAGGTAATGAAGAAGGCCGCGGCCTCCTTTCCCAAAGGCATCGAATACTTCAACATGTATAACGCGAAGGAATTCCTCGATTCCTCCGTGAGCCAGGTGCTGCATACATTGCTCGAAGCATTCGTGCTCGTGTTCATTGTCGTCTTCATCTTCCTCCAGGATTTCCGTTCCACTCTTATTCCAGCGATTGCAGTGCCCGTCGCGATACTTGGAACTTTCTTCTTCATGCAGTTGTTTGGATTTACCATCAACCTGCTTACACTTTTTGCACTTGTGCTCGCCATCGGCATCGTGGTCGATGATGCGATAGTGGTAGTGGAAGCCGTGCACTCGAAGATGGAGAGAACCAAATTATCCGCACGAGAGGCAACGATCCAATCGATGAGTGAGATATCCGGAGCGATCGTGTCGATAACCCTTGTCATGACCGCGGTCTTCGTGCCTGTCGGTTTCATGCAGGGACCCGCGGGAGTATTTTATAAACAATTCGCATTTACTCTCGCCATAGCGATCCTTATCTCAGCGGTCAATGCCCTGACATTAAGCCCGGCGCTGACGGCGTTGTTCCTGAAGAATGTTCACAATGGGGCAGACGGTGTACCGGTGAAAGGCTTTCGCAAGAAATTCTTCGCAGCCTTCAACGCCGGCTTCGCTGCCACCACAAATAAATACGCGAAGGGATTGAAGTTCCTGTTCCGTAGAAAATGGGTCGCCATCGCCGGACTGCTACTGATCTCAGCCGTTACTTTTTTCCTGATGAGAAGAACGCCTACAGGTTTCATTCCTACCGAAGACCAGGGCTTCATAGTGTATTCGGTTAACCTGCCGCCCGGCGCTTCGCTCGACCGCACGCAGAAAGTGATGAACAGGATCGACAGCCTGCTCAAGGATATGGATGCCGTGGAGAGAAGGGGAGCCGTCACCGGTCTCAACATCGTGGCTAATGCGAACAGCTCGGCGTATGCCGTGGGATTTATCCGCATGAAGCCTCATGGTAAGAGAGGCGCCGTTAATAATATTGAAAGTATAATGGGCCTGATCAACCAGAAGCTAAGCGTGATCCACGAGGCAAGCATCTTCCTTTTCATCTATCCCACTATCCAGGGCTTCGGTAATACCAGCGGCTTCGAGTTCATACTCCAGGACCGTACCGGCGGACCATTGGATAAACTAGGAGGAACCGCCTACGGCCTCATAGGAGAATTGATGAAGCGGAAGGAGATCGCCTATGCCTTCACTACGTTCAATACCGGGAACCCGCAGTACATGCTCGACATAAATGAAGAGAAGGCGAAACAATTAGGCGTATCCATCAGTGACCTGCTGCAGACACTGCAGGTATATTATGGAAGCAGCTTCGCCTCCGACTTCAATCGCTTCGGCAAGTATTACAGGGTGATCGTGCAGGCAGACATTGCCTATCGCGCAGAAGAATCCTCACTCAATAATGTCTTCGTGAAGAATAATCTCGGGGAAATGGTTCCTGCAAATGCATTGGTTGGCCTTAAGAGAGTATTCGGTCCGGAAACGGTGACGCGTAACAACCTCTTCAATGCCGTTACGATCAACGGTATGCCGAAGCCCGGGTACAGTTCGGGCGACGCCATCAAGGCGATACAGGAAGTTGCGGCGGGCTATCTGCCGAGAGGGTTCTCTTACGAGTGGTCGGGAATGACGAGGGAAGAGACAAGCGCAGGATCGGAGACAACCATCATCTTCCTGCTGAGTCTGCTCTTCGTGTACTTCCTGCTGGCCGCGCAATATGAGAGTTATATTCTGCCGTTGGCAGTCATTCTCTCCGTGCCCGCTGGTATTCTCGGTGTCTTCGCCTTCATCAGCATGGCGGGTATCGACAACAACATCTATGTGCAGGTAGGACTGATCATGCTCATCGGCCTGCTGGCCAAGAACGCGATCCTCATTACCGAGTTTGCAGTACAGCGAAGGAGAGCTGGGATGTCGCTGACGGAGTCGGCACTCGAAGCGGCGAAGTTGCGGCTGCGCCCGATCCTCATGACATCGTTCGCCTTCATCGTCGGCCTGCTTCCCCTCACCTGGGCTACGGGTGGGTCGGCATTGGGCAACCGGTCGATAGGTACGGGTGCATTGGGAGGAATGTTCACGGGAGTTATCCTCGGCATCTTCATCGTCCCTGTATTGTTCGTCATCTTTCAATACCTGCAGGAGAAGATCAGCAAGAATAATCGTGAGTCGTCAATCGTGAATCGTGAATAGCGACAGCTTTACAGAGGCTTATTACAATTACGTGCTGCCTGGAAGCTGATAAGTAAAGATTTAATAAGGAGATCACGTTAGGAGAATAAATTAAAGTTTCAAATTAAACAACGGTATCAACATGAGAAAGATAGTAACAAGATCGTACAGGAATTTTCGCCTCTTCATCCACAAGCTCACCCGCCGCAGGAAGACTCCGGGAAGAACAATACAAAAAGGAATCGCCTTT
>DATHKS010000563.1:0-3065 GCA_035488975.1 Chitinophagaceae bacterium
ACCTTTTCCTATGGAGCTAACACGAACACCATGTTGCTTAATAAGGACTGTGATATTTATCCAGGGGCAGCATTCAATATATCCAATGGAGGAAACAACAGCATGGTTCAGCTAAGGGGAAACCTCGATAACCAGGGACTCATTACGGAGACGGGTGTATCCACTGGCTCGGTGATAAAGCTTAAGGGTGTCACGGAGCAACGGGTGAGTTGTCCGGGTATAATAAGTCAGTCGGTCACAGTTGCCATCGACAATGCGGCCGGGGTCCTATTGCTATCGCCATTGAAGCTTCCGTACAATCTCGTTTTGGTCAATGGAAAAATTCATTCCACGATCAGTACCATTCTTGGTCTCTCCGACAACTCGGCCTGCACCGGCGGATCTGAACTTAGTTTCGTGGAGGGTCCGGTAAAAAAGACCGGCGACGATAATTTTATCTTCCCGACAGGCGTGGGCGGCATCTATGCGCCGATAGCGATAACCGGCGGAGTAGGAGCACAACCCACGGACGAGTTCATTGCAGAATATGTCAGGGCAAATCCTCAATCGGTCCATGGCTATTCCATCGATCCATTCTTCAATCATGTGAGCTTCGTGGAATACTGGAGGCTCGAACGCGTGCAAGGCAATGCATCGAAAGTGATCGGGCTCAATGTCAACCAATATAGTTTCGTGAAGGACTTCTCAAGCATCTATGCCACGCTGTACAATGGAAGTCAGTGGATGAATCTCGGGAGAGGGGCTGCCGTGGCAGGTCCTGTATTTCCCCCTTTTCAAACGGGTAGCTTCGAAAGCTCAGCGACCACCAGTTTCGGTGACTTTACCCTGGCGACACCCGGCGACCTCGCGTTGAATCCATTGCCGGTGCAACTCTTCGACTTCAAGGCGGAAAGACTGGTTGGCCGAATAACAAGGCTCAGCTGGAAAATCACTGGATCATCGTCGGTACCACTCGTTATCGAGATCCAGCGGGCAGATACAGGCAAGGACTTCGTAAGTATCGCGACGCTTCGCGCAGAGCAAATGCAGAAAAACGAATACTATGACCGAGAGGGTGGATCGGGGCGTCACTACTATCGACTCAGATTGACCGATACCGATAGCCAGGTGAGTTATAGCAAGGTTGAATCGGTTCTGCAGGAAGAGCCGGCAGGGCTGAGGCTGATCGCATTTGTCCCGCCGCGATCGGGCGGACCAGCGATAGCTATCCGGGCTTCACATGCGTGTATGCTCGCCATTTGTGTATATGATATTTCAGGGAGGCAGGTCTATTTTGAAAAAGTCTCGGTTTTGGAAGGAGATCATTCATACAGATTATATCTAAAGAATTTTTCAAGAGGGATCTACACGGTGTTCGGCATTGCCGGAAATCAACGGAGTAATACACTTCGGTTTGTTAGCGATTGATCTGGATGAGCGATCAAGGGATAAGAAATCAGGAGTGAGGAATTAGGAGTTGGGAACCTGCCTGCATCGCCTGTGCGCAGCTTTGGCGAGCAAGGCCGGCAGGCAGGTTAGGCTTCAATAGAAGTAAACTACTGGGATGTCATCCTTTTCGAATGAGGTTTTTGAATTTTTACTTTTGAATTTTGACTTGATTGACGACTCACGATTGACGACCTATGCTCCATCTCTTCACTGCCAGAACCTCCCGATTGAATCTCTTCAACTCCTCCTGTTGCTGATTAATGAATGTATTATCCTTTAGTTTACCTATTACCTGCTCCATCTCCTTCTTAGTTTCATACAGCATCTGGCGGAAGGGGCTGGCATAATCCTTTGCCCTCGATTCATAAATACCCTTCACCATCCATTCGCGCGTAGCGAGGGCCTGGTCGAGAAGTTGAGAGAAATTTTTCCTGGAAAACGTAGCGGGTGTCAGGCGGGTGATCTCCAGCAGGGAAGCAAATGCGTGTTGCAATTTCTGCAATGGATAATCCGTGCTGCATTCGTGATAGAAACTATGGACCTCATCCCAGCCATTGATCTTACCATTATTAATATTTCTTATCAATGTCTCCACCGAAGGCTTGGGTATCAGCTGCCCGCCGATATTCATCCATTGCTTCCGAACGGGCTTGCCAATGGCTTTCATCAACGCCTCAAAAGAACCGATATTCTCCCTCGAGATAAGACCGATCACCTGCGAGATGCCATGATATACGATCAGCTCCTTGAAGAGATGATAAGCCTCTGTTACTTTTACCAGTTGAACCTTGCGGGATGTATTTTCGACTCCCTCCGCCAGGATCTCCATTTTTGTCAGGTCGGCCCTTTCCTCCAGTAATTTTTCACCTAAACGGATCGCCTGCTCAGGGGTTAATTGCTTCCCACCGCGTTTTTGCTGACTAAGACCAACTGCCTTCTTCAGGAAGACAAGGCCATCGAAGATCTCGTTGATACTGTCGGGAGCAAGGAAATCATATTCGAGGTATTGATTCTTGAAGCTTCGCTTATCCCGGCTCTCATACTTTCCTGCATTCCGGGCAAGCGCATACATATTGTACATGAACCAGTACGCCGGCATTATCACGAGTTTATCGTGGCTGACATCGTTGCTGATCAAAGAAAATGGAACAGGTATGTTGAGCTCCGCCGGGAAGTCTCCCTTCGCGATGAGGGTGAACGAGGCGAACTTGGAATTATGCTTGAGGCTCACGCACAAGCCCGGCCAGAAACCGCGCCCCGCGAGTAACTCTCCATCTGCCCCTCGTGAATTATGATTGGAGCCGATGGTGGCGCCCGCAGCCATATTACTCTGTCCCATGACGACAGCCGCGCAGAGGAATGAATTGTTATGGTGTTGCTCGTGGGCGGGAAACAACAGCGAGTTCAATACCTCGCAACAGGAGATGGTGGAGTTATCGCCGAGGAACGAATTGATCAGCCGCGCTCCGTATTTCAACTGCGAATGGGAAGCGAGGAAGAAACGAACCGCCTTCACGCCATAGAAGGCCTTGCAGCCGAATCCGATGATCCCATTCACCATTTCACATCCCTCCCCGATCTGGGTGGGTGACTCTGCAGACGAATTGATTGTAAGATTCTTCAGTTTGTTCGCGCCC
>DATHKS010000564.1:0-4970 GCA_035488975.1 Chitinophagaceae bacterium
CCGCCTGCTGATGTGTCTTAACTACCTTCAGGCGACTTTCCCTTGCAATGATCCATACCTGTGGTATCACCGCAGCCAATGTCAGCCACCAGATATCGAAACCGATACTGAAGTTCCATTGCCACTCTGCGAAACTGACCAGGCCGCATACAGCTATGACCGTTCCCCAGAGGATTGCGCTCGTTCCACTCTCGTGGAAATGGCTCTTTGCTTTCTGGATCATTTCCGTGATGAGCCGGAGACTCTCCTGTTCGTTCCATCCTTGTTCCTGTTCTGACATGTGTCGAATTTAGGTTAGACTTGCTTTATTCCTGGCGCGCAGCAGGTATGCCGGTATAATATAGCTTACCAGGATGGCAGCCGCCGCCACCAGCATCTGGTAGTCATATGGAAGATAGACCGCCACCACGGCCAGTATCCAGGCGAGGATGCCTCCTACGATCAATGGCCGGAACTTGATGAAATTCCCGCTGATGAATGTACCGAGAGCATACAATATGATAAAGAAAGGAAATACACTGGTATTCCAACCGATATTCGACAACACGATGGATAAGACCAAATAGGTGATGCCCATTCCCGTCCATAAGTACGTCATGCTGTCGCTCACATAGGTTCTTACCTTGCTCGACTTCCCTTCCTTGTAGCCCTGCCAGGCACTGTACACTATGCCAACGAGAATGATCATCCATACGAGGTAGTGCTTCTCATAATTCATGATATGCTTGAGAATGAACTGACCCGTGCAGGCGATGAAGGTGATCCAACCCCATACAAGAAAGTAATGGGTCTTCCCGGAAATATCCTGCTTCGTCTTATCGATCATCGTTTGAATGAGACGCAGGCTCTGTTCCGGGGATAAATTTTCTTCTGTCATGTGGGTGATATTAATTCCGATACATAATGAAAATAGCCTGAACCGTAAGATGTCAGGCTAAATCGTTCCTTACTGGCATTGTGCAAGCATCTGCTCGGATTGCGGCTGGCCCCATCTCGGGTACAGTGGCTTCGGACTTTGAGCTTTATACAGGGTTATTGCCTTTTCGAACTGTGTCTTGGCCTTATCTTTTCCACCGCCAAATTGCGACGGCGTATTAAACAGGCTCATGCCTCTCAGATAATATAACCTGGGATTGTTTTCATTCAATTGCATTCCCTTCTCCAATGCCTTGCCGGCAGCCTGGCCGTAGGTCATATACCTGTTCTGCGGATCGATCATCATCTGTTGCGTGGCAGACATATTCCGCAGCACTTCTATCTCCGACTTATCGGCGTTGTCCGTAGCTATCGATTCTGCCTTGTCGCAGAAGGCATTTATTTTAGTGGCGTTTGCGTCTTTGTCACTCACCGAAGGCATCCAGCCCGCATTGCTCAACGCGAGGCCGGCATAATAATAAGGAAGCCATTGTGTCTTCTCTGCATCCCCGATCCGCTCGAATGTATTGGCGAGCTTGGTAAGATCCTCCGCAGATTTCGCAGAATCGAATCCCGCAAGGCTCTTTTGCATCGCTGCGGTGTATTTGTCATCCTGGGAATGCCCGGCAATCTGTATCGCCAGCATCACCATAAAAAATAAAACAGACTTTTTCATACTCCTTGATTTTATAATGATTAAAAATTTATCACACGTTTCGTTGATCCCACGCCTTTACAGGTTGTTGTTTATAGCGTCCTGCGTCCTGTCCACACCCCAGCTGATGAAGCACCCGATAAAGTAGAACCGTTTTGCCGGAGGCAATATAGGTGACTTGATGCTACCGTCGTACGAATAACTATAGCCGTACACCTGGTTATTACCAAGAACATTGTTCACGCTGGCGAAGAGCACGATGAATGATTTGGCCTTCTCTTTGCCAATGCTCGGGACCCACTCGGCACTGAAGTTTAGACTATTGTAGTCCTTCGTTTTGCCCTGGTCAGCGATAATGAATTTATTTCCACTTCCGGGAACGATATTATAATAAGGCCGGCCGGATGCCCAGCTATAGGTAAGATTGAAGCCCGTCTTTATATCGGTAAAGAACTTCTTCGTCACTACCGAGGCGGTATGGTTCGCCGCGAAATTCGGCTGCAGCCTGTTTGGGTAATTAAGATAATCCCGTTTGGTATCGATGTAGGAATAGCTGATCCAGTAATCGAAATCCTTTATTGTTTTCTTATCCCGGAAAAACAGGTCTATTCCCTTTGCGTATCCTTCTCCGCTGTTATTGTATGCATAATAATTATAGCCCAACGGCTCCTGCTTGATCAGGTCCTCGTACTTCTTGTAGTAAGCCTCTACCCGGAATATTCTTTGGTTGTTGATCTTTTGATAATTGATAATGTAATGAGTAGCCTTCGTGAAGCCTACGGTAGAAGCGAAATAGAGTTGTTGGGTCTCGGGCTTCTGGTAGAAGATGCCATATGCGACCGACATCTGTGAACTCTTACCTGTCTTATAGGCAAGCGATACCCTCGGGGCGATATCGGACTTGT
Organism: Chitinophagaceae bacterium; assembly: GCA_035488975.1. Taxonomy (GTDB): domain Bacteria; phylum Bacteroidota; class Bacteroidia; order Chitinophagales; family Chitinophagaceae; genus DATHKS01. The sequence goes on from DATHKS010000564.1 coordinate 2,476, forward strand.
CTATGATGGAAGAATGCTCGAACCTCACTCCCACCTGCGCCGCCAGCGCCTTCGACAGATAAATACTGCCCTCGGCAAATCCCGCAGCATAATTGTCGACCTGCTTACGAACGGTATCATTATAAACAGGACGATAGTCAGTATGCCAATATTCACCGCCCCAGCGAAATGCGCTCAGCCCGCCGAGTTTTTTCTCGAAGACTGCCCTTCCGAGCGCGAGATTCTGCTTATTGTCCAGTGTGAAGTTCTTCCCCGACATCCAATAGTCCGAAGGAGCGAATTGCTTCGGCTGATTGTCCTTGTCCTGCACCTGTTGACGGATCTTATCGAGATTAGTGCTGAAGCTGGCGCCCAGCAACATTTTCCAACCGCGTCCAAGGTTCTCCCGGTAACTGAGATTATTGTACCAGTTGGTATTCTTCAATGAAAATGCATCTTTGAGATTGCTGCTGTCGATGTCCGCCCGTCTCAGTCCAAGGTTACTGAATGCGAAAGTAGTGTAGTACTTGATTATGCCGCCGTTCTTCGTCTTGATACGGAAATTGGCATCTCCGTTGTGAAACTGGGGCAATTTGAAGTAATCAGGAGTTTGCTTTACCAATTGAAAATATAATCCGACGTTCACATAGTTATAGGTGACCCCGTATGAATACTTTTTATTCTTCGCGAGTTGCTGCGTACCTATTCCCATAACGATCGGCGAGATGGAAGCGTCCACTTCCGATTTCTCCGGGAGGTCGATCGACTCCAGCAATAAGACAGAAGACAATGCCTGGCCGTATAAAGCCGAATAACCACCGGTACTGAAGACCGTTCCCTTAAAAAGAAAAGGAGAGAATCTGCCCCGGCTGGCGATATCAGGCACACTCGAGAAGTATGGATTGTTGACAAGATTGCCGTCGATGTATTGCTTGGTCTCATACCCCGCTCCTCCTCTTACAAACAGACCCTCCTGCTCACCCACCTGCTGAGTGCCGGGCAGAGTCTTCAATGCCGCAGTGATATCCGCATTTGATCCGGCAGTCGTGGCAATATCGAGGGAGTTCAGCACGGCAGCTCTCTTCTTATCGCCGGCCTCGAACGTGCCGGCCGTCACGATCACGGCATTCAGTTCCGTCACTTCCTCTTTCAACGCAATATCGAGCACCACTGGCTGACCGGCTAACTGGACCCGCTGCTCGAAGGGGCGAAAGCCAACGGCCGTGATGGTTACGAGCTTGTCCCCCTGTTCGGCCGAGGTGAACCTAAAGTTCCCGAGGGAATCACTCGTGGCTCCATCATAGGTGTCCTTTATCGTAATACTGGCCCCAGGAACGGGTTGTTTTTTATTCATGATCTTCCCGCTTATCACCACCTGGGCGAAGCATTGGGAGCTAATGGCTGTAAGAGCGAGAATGCCGGCGATCATCCAAAAATGTCTCATATAAGCGTCGATTTCGACACAAACATAAACTTGTTTATAACATAAACCAAATTTTGTTAAAAAAACCGGGTACAGACGTACCCGGTCGTGAAACCCTCTATTAGAAATATTATTGTTTAATGATCTTCTGTTGTGCCATCTCACCATTGCAGACCGCCTTTACGATATAGAACCCGGGGGCGAGGCTGCTGATGTTCAGGGTCTCGGTCTGGCTACCACTAGCCGTCACCGTTCTAACCACTGCCTGGCTGTTATTATTGAACACCTCATAGCTTACCTTCTTTCCCTGCCAGTTGTTAGGGATAGTAACCCTGAGATCGTTTGCGGCGGGATTAGGATAAGTAGCGATACTGAGTACCGACTCTGTTTGCTTACCGATGCGGATCAGTCTCGTTTCCGATAACTGGCTTTTCTGGTCGATGACTATCGAACGAAGCCTGTAGTAGGTCACACCTGCATTTGCAGTGTTGATCGTATTGTCGGTAAAGGAATAACTTTCTTTCTCCGAAGTATTGCCGTATGCGAAAACGATACCGGCTTGTGTGTAATTCTTTCCGTCAACACTCTTCTCGACCACGAAGTGACTAACATTCCTCTCGGAGGCAGTAACCCATTTGATATCCACCTTGTTCAGGTTAAGGATAGCACTGAAGGAGATCAGCTCAACGGGCAGGGTAGACTGCGAAGGATAAGTGAAGCCTTTCATGTACATGCTGAACTGGCGGGCCGTATTCGTAGGAAGCAATGTAAACGTACCTACTTTAAAAGTATAAGATGTTACGCCGGTGTTAGTAGTGGTAAACATATTACCATAAGAAGTTGTATCGATATCGCTTCTCTCTATCCCCAGGAGGTTTTCACCCCTGAATTTTCCCAACAATAAATTGAGGAGCGAAATATCGAGCAGGCCCTTGCCCATGTAGGTAGCCTTGGCGGCTGATCCCATATTCACTTCTGCAAATTCCTTGAGAGTAAGATTACCATCGATATCGAGTGCAGTGGCGTTTACCGTCTGCAGCGTCTCTGGAGTTGAAGTATTAGCCTTGAAGAAACTTACTTTAAACACGGCATA
>DATHKS010000565.1:0-3065 GCA_035488975.1 Chitinophagaceae bacterium
CCGCTGACCATAAAATAATGCTCAGGGTTTTGTACCTGGACCCCTCTGGCTGATGCGGAGGGGTTTTTTTATTTTCAGTCTGCTTATGTCTTAGTATGAATGTGCCAATTAGCTAATGTGCAAATGTGCAAATGATCCAAATCAGTAAAGTCATTTCTTATCGGAGCACGCCTCAATTGGCACATTGGCTAATTGAGTTTTCATTCCTGAAAATTCTTAATCTTATTATACAACGTCTTCCTATCAATGTTCAACATCTCCGCTGCCTTCTTCTTATTGAAGTTCACCTGCTGAAGCACTGCCATGATGGTCTCGTATTCGGCGCGGCTTGCCGCATCCTTCAGATCGAGCTCCTTCTTGGGATGTGAGATGACGCTGGGTGTAGGAACATTTTCGGAAGTGGCCAATGGTGTACCTGTAACGAAAGAATTACTATTGGTGATCTCCCAGGGAAGCGAGGCCGCGGTGATCCTTTCGCCCGGCGCAGTAAGCAATACTGCCCTGCGTACCACATTCCTGAATTCACGCAGATTGCCCGGCCATGAATATTGCAGGAATGTCTGGAGGACATTGTCTTCGAATCCGCTTACATCCTTATCTAATTCGGAATTTGTTTTATGGAGGAAGAAGTCGGCGAATGAAAGAATATCTTCCTTCCTGTTGCGCAATGCCGGGAGGTTGATGGAGAATTCATTGAACCGGTGGTAGAGATCCTCGCGGAATTTGCCCTTGCGATAGGCTTCCTGCAGGTTCTCGTTAGACGCGACGATGATCCTGACATCCACATTCATTTCCTTGTTGCCACCCACGCGTTTGAATTTCCTCTCCTGGATCACCCGCAACAGCGTCGCCTGTACATCGAGTGAAAGATTGCCTACCTCATCGAGAAAAAGCGTTCCGCCATCGGCCAGTTCGAAATGACCTTCCTTGTCCTGCAGCGCTCCGGTGAATGCCCCCTTCACGTGACCGAAGAGTTCGCTTCCGGCCAATTCCTTTGACAACGTACCGCAATCCATGGCAATGAATGGCTTTCCCTTTCGATTGCTGAGATCATGAATTGTCTTGGCGATCACCTCTTTTCCCGTTCCGCTTTCTCCATAAAGGATGATACTATAATTGGTGGCCGCCACTACATTGATCTGTTCATACAATGCCTTTGTAGCCGGCGCCTTCCCGATAAGGAATTCATCGTTATGATAGGAATGGATGCCTTTGCTTCGTACAGCCGGGTCCGAACCTTCCGCTCCGCCCTGCCGGGAACCGATGAGTGGTTGCTGCATGGCCTTGTTCAGGACACTAAGTACTTCATCCGGTATAAGAGGCTTCACGATATAATCGAATGCACCCAACTTAATCACTTCCACTGCGGTCTTGATATCGGAATAGCCGGTGATCATCAATACTTTCACCTGCGGATTTTCCTTGCGTAACGCCGTCAATACATTGATACCTTCCATATCGCCGAGACGATAGTCGCAGATAACAAGATCGAATTTCTTCTCGGTGAATTTTGCGATACCCTTACCTCCGGAGTGGGCCATATCGATCTCGTACCCATTCTTCGTCAGGAATCTACCTAACAGGGTACACAAATCCATATCGTCATCAATAATGAGGATTTTTTTGCTCATAGCATATGAATTAGAAGAATAGTGAAATTACTAGTTTTATTCGATCTTACGGTTTTATATAGTATAAAATCATGCCGGACTTGAACCATTTTAACTGTCTGAATCACTTAGCTTTGTCTTTGGCAGCATAATTGTTTTTCCTTAGCGTGCTTATAAAAAGCATGCTCTTAATCCTGCCGTTGCATTAATGGGAGTCACCGAAAAAAACAAACCGCGCGCCCTCATCATCGACGATGAGGTGGATATTTGCTATTTGCTGAAAGGTATCTTGCGGCATAGGAATATTGAGGCCGACTATGTCACCAGCCTGAGCGAGGCCAAAACCGCTCTGGACCGCTATCAGCCGCCTGTAATCTTCCTGGATAATCACCTCTCTGATGGCCTCGGCATCGATTACATCCGGCCAATCAAGGAACAACATCCCGGCACCATCGTCATCATGATCACTGCACACGATACGGCCCATGATCGTGAAACCGCCTATAAGGAAGGAGTCGATTATTTTATCGGTAAGCCATTTACGCGTGAAATAATTCTTCAAACCATGGAGAAGATCGCGTTATGAATTCTCCGCGTGGGGAACAATTTCTACACATTATTTTCAAAGTTAAGTATCACGAAGAAGGTGGAGCCCTTGCCTTGCTGGCTGCGAACGTTAATATTTCCTTTATGGTTCAGTATAATGTTCTGTGTATTGGTCAGCCCCAGGCCATTCCCCTTCTGCTTGCTGGTAAAGTATGGTTCGAATAGCTTGTGCAACGTGTCGTCGTCCATGCCGGCTCCGTTGTCCCTGAATTCCACAACACATCTCCCGCCCTGCTTGTAGGTCCGGATCTGGAGCAGGCCGTCATCCTTCTTCATTGCCTCGATCGCATTGACGATGATATTCAGCAGGGCGAGCTTCATCTTCTCCTTATCCACCAGGACCTCGGGCATTCCCTTTTCGAAATATTTCTCGATCCGCACGTGGTTCAGTTCGATCCGGTCCGCAGCCAGTTCAAGCGTTTCATCCAGGAGCCGGTTTATATCGATGGAGGTGTACTCCAATTGTCCAAAACGGGTGGAATTCAGCAGGTCCGAAACCAGCTGGTTGATCCGGTTCACATTCCTCCCGATCATTTCAAGGAGAACATCGGCTTCGGAATTACCGACCACAGCTTCCTTTATCTGCTCGGAAGCCAGCGAAATATTCGTGAGGGGATTCCTGACTTCGTGGGCGATGGTCCGGGCAATACGGCCCGTGGAAGTGAATTTCTCCATGCTCTTCAGTTCCTCAAGTTCAACGTTCACGCGGTTTAATTCATTCACCCTGGCTTCAAGCTCCAGGCTATAGGCCTTCGCCGTCTGATCGGCTTCTTCCTTCGCCTTATTCTCCCGGGTATATACTATCAATGAATAAATCACAGTGATCAATGCCACCAGGAGCGAGGTCAC
>DATHKS010000566.1:0-6032 GCA_035488975.1 Chitinophagaceae bacterium
TGGTCTTCTACACCCTGGAAGTCGCCACCGTGGCGCCTGAATTTATTTCCGCGATCAACGGTCTCGTCGCGATATCCGCTGACGACATCGTTGGAGGGATCGCCATTGGAGAAACGGTCAGGTATGAGAAGATAGATGAAGTCTTTGGCCGTTACTCCCTGCGTTCTTGTTTTACCATTTTCAGCATGACGCGATTTTAATTCATAATTGATCCTGACAGCAGTGGCGGGAGGACCGAACGAGAACACGCGGGGACCGGGCTTTGCATTCTTATCGATGACAAGATCGAGGAAGACATAATTCGGGTTGGTCACTCTCCTGATCAACTTCAATGTGATGCCGTCGGCGAGCTTCATACCGGCGGCGGAGAGTTTATACATGGGGATCTTTCGGGAAATATTTTCCTGGTGGATCATCAATTGAAGATTGGGATCCTTCATACCGGTGAACCAATTGGTAGGATAGAGATCCTGTGCCTGAGTGAGAAGGGAAAGGCAGCAGAGGACCAGGAGCAACAATCGATTTCTCATAATGCTGAAGTTGAGGCTTCCTTGCGGATACGAATGGCGCCGGGATCGTACACATAGATCACGCAAACGGCGGCGCACAACATGAAGATGCCGGCGAGCACGATCGCATAGATCGGCTGGTTGTTGTATACATTCTTGACGAGCGGGCCACCGACTATTCCATTCAATATTTGCGGAAGGGTGATGAAGAAATTAAAGATGCCCATATAAATACCCATCTTCCCGGGGGGGATAGAGCTTGAGAGTATGACATAGGGCATGGATAGAATGCTTGCCCAGGCGATACCTATTCCCACCATGGAAACGATCAACAGGTATGGATTATGAATGAAATAAATGGAGATGAGGCCAATGCCACCGCAGATGAGCGATAGTGCGTGTGTCTTCTTCCTCCCTATCCTTCCGGAGATAGCGGGAAGACAAAGCGCATAGATAGCAGAGACGCCATTGTAAACGCTGAAGAGAATGCCAACCCAATCCCCCGCTTCGCGATATGCGTCCGAACTCTTATCATCCACGGAAAGTCCATAGGTATGTGTGGCAACGGCATCGTTGGTGAAGACCCACATGCCGAACAGGGCGAACCAACTGAAGAACTGGACGAGGCCCAGTTGTTTCATTGTGCGGGGCATGGCTGCAACATCTTTGAATATCTGCGAGAGGCCTGCATGAGCATTCTCACTCTTGCCATGATACTTTTCATATTCGTCGGGCGGATATTCCTTCGTCTTGAATACGGTGATGAGAATGGAGATGATGAATACCGCGGCGCCTATATAGAAGGCCCATTTTACATTATCGGCGACTACGCCTTCGCCTGCCTTGTTTGAGATACCGCCCCAATGGGTAAGCATCCAGGGAAATGCGGAGCCAATAACGGCACCGATCCCTATTAGAAAGGTCTGTGTTGAGAATCCCATGGCGCGTTGCGAGTCCGGGAGATTATCCGCCACGAGTGCTCTGAACGGTTCCATGGCGAGATTGAAACAGGCGTCCATGATCATCAGCATACCCGCACCGATGAATAATGGTGGCGCAATAGCGGTGAAGAGCGCTGCATTCGGCATGAAACAAAGGGCAGATGCAGAGAGTATGGCCCCGGCCAGGAAATAGGGTCGCCTTCGTCCGAGCCTGTTCCAGGTCTTGTCGCTATAGTGCCCGACTATCGGTTGAACGATGAGGCCAACCAGCGGAGCTGCCAGCCAGAACCATGAAAGATGCTCGACATCCGCGCCAAAGGTGCGCAGTATCCGGGAGGCATTTCCATTTTGCAACGCAAATCCGAACTGTATTCCCAGGAACCCGAAGCTCATGTTGAATATCTGCCAAAAGCTCAGGCGTGGCTTCGGAACCAGGTCGTCTTTGTCCCGTATGAATGAAGTGGTGGACATGTTTGTGTGTGTTACCTGACTAGGGTGGTTAGTTGATAAGTTGGCCGGCTGATAATCGTAAGCGGCTCTCGCACCTCGGAGTGCTTAACTTATCAACCTATTAACTAATCAACTTATCAACTTACTAGATGACAAACCCATTCGGAATAACCGCGCCTTTCTTAATCACTACGATGCCATCCTTGATCGTATACAGCGGTTGATCGGTATTTTCGAGATGTGTGCCGCCATTGATCCTGACATCATCGCCGATGCGGCAGTTCTTATCCAGGATCGCATTCTTGATATAGCAGCGGTTGCCGATACCCAGCAATGGGATGCCCTTCGCCTGGTCGCCGGCGATATCCTGCAGCGTCTCATAGTAATCATTTCCCATGAGGTAACTGCTGACGATTGTGGAGCCGTGGCCAATGCGGGCGCGTATGCCCACCACGCACTGCTCCATGCGAGACGCGTTGATGATGGAACCTTCCGCAATTACGGTCTTCTCGAGCGTGGTGCCACTCACCTTTGCAGGCGGCAGCATGCGCGCGCGCGTATAGATCGCATTGTTGTTGTCGAAGAGATTGAAGTCCGGCAGGTCAGCAGTAAGACCGAGATTTGCCTCGAAGAATGAATAGATATTTCCGATGTCTGTCCAATAGCCGTCGTATTGAAAACTGACGACCTTGCATTTCCCGATAGACTGTGGTATGATCTCCTTTCCGAAATCGGTGGCTTCCAGGTAACTATTCTGTAAGTATTCGAAGAGTAAGGCTCGGTTGAAGATGTAGATGCCCATGGAGGCAAGGTAGATGCGTCCCGTCTTCTTCATTTCATCACCCGTATCGCTGACCCAGTCTGCCAGGATCTCGCGCTTGGGTTTTTCAATGAATGACTCGATAAACCCATCCTTGTCTTCCTTCAATATCCCGAACTCCGGCGCTTCACGGTCTGCAACGGGTATCGTAGCCACGGAAATATCGGCGCCACTCTTCTTGTGATTGTCCAGCATTTCCTGGAAGTCCATCTGGTATAACTGGTCGCCGGAAAGTATGAGGACATATTCACTCTCGAATGGAGCGATATGGCGCAGGCTTTGGCGAACGGCATCCGCCGTGCCCTGGTACCAGGTGGGGTTATCCGGCGTCTGCTCTGCGGCGAGAATATCTACGAAGGCGGAGCTGAACGCACTGAAATGATAAGTGTTCTTGATATGCCGGTTGAGAGATGCTGAATTGAATTGTGTGAGCACGAACATGCGGTTGATCCCTGAGTTCATGCAATTGGAAATGGGAATATCCACCAACCGGTATTTACCGGCAATGGGCACTGCGGGTTTTGAGCGACTCGCTGTAAGCGGATAAAGCCTCGACCCGGCGCCGCCGCCAAGTATCACTGTTAATATTTCTTTGGAGATAGACATGGCAATTGAGAGTTTAGGAAAATGTTTGAGAAAGAAAAGTTAAGCAACTATTTGTTTGAAAATTCATTTCCTTAAAATTATTGAAATAGGTTAACCTTTCAATGACTGGTAGATATCGATGTATTGCTGGGCTGACGAATCCCATGAATGGTCGATGCTCATCATGTGGCTCCGCATCCAGCTATAGAGATCGGGTTTGTTGGTATAGAGATCGAGGGCGCGGCCGACGGAGTAAGTAATATCCCCTACAGTCGACTGATCGAACCGGATGCCGAATCCCTGCCAGTCTCCGAAATCAGTTATCGTATCCTTCAAACCGCCAACGCTTCTTACCATCGGCACGGTTCCATACCGCAGGGCATACATCTGGTTGAGGCCGCAGGGCTCCACGCGACTCGGCATCAGCAGGAAATCGGAGCCGGCATAGATCATATGACTGAGCGGCTCGCTGTAACCGATATAGGAATTGTAATACCCTTTGAACTGATGCTTCATGTGGTCGAGCTGTTCCTCCAGCTGCGGCTCGCCGGAGCCGAGTATGAGGAAGTTCGCCTTGCCATGATGCTGGTATATCGATTGGCTGATGGCTTCGGGTAAAAGATCGGCGGCCTTCTCTCCCACCAGGCGTCCGATGAATGAAATGAGAGGCTTGTCGGGGTCCAATCCGAATTGCCCGCAGATCTCTTTCTTGTTCTTCATCTTTCCGCGGTCCACCAATTCCCTGTCGTAGTTCTTCGCCAGGTAATTGTCCGTCTGCGGATCCCATACTTCGTTATCGATACCATTCAATATGCCGCTGCTCTTGCCTTTCTCGTATTCGAAGAGATCCTCGAGGCCGTTGGCCGAATACTTCAGTTCATCGAGATAGCTATGGCTGACGGTGGTCACCTTCCAGGCATTCTTTACAGCAGATGCCATGGGGTTGATGGTATTGTTCCAGTCGAGCAGGCCCCAGTTCCAGCTATCATAGGGAGGAATGAAATAATACCGGTCCCAGTTGATCCATCCCTGGTACTGGCCGTTGTGAACGGTGAATACGGTGGGAATGGAAGCCAGTTTGTTCCGGAAGGCATAGCATTGTTTCACCATGAAGGGAATGAGACCCGTATGGTGATCATGACAGTGTATTACATCGGGGGCATGAGTCCAGTGGTTGAGCCAGTCGCAGACCGCTATCTGGAATGCAATGAAGCGTTCGGTGTCGTCATCGTATCCGTAGATCTTCTCACGGTCCAGGAGGCCATTTATGTCGATGAGATAAAGGTCGAAGCCAAGCTTGTTGGTCTTCTCGCGGATGACGCTATAGTGGAACCAGTGTGAGCCGAGGTTCTGCCCGCCTTCATGTACCAGTTCCCATTGGTTCTGGTAGAGGAATTTGGTGCGGTACATCGGCATTACCACCTTTGCCACGTGCCCAAGCTCCGCCTGGTATTTGGGAAGGGCGCCTACTACATCTCCCAGCCCGCCGGCTTTTGCCACGGGATAGCATTCGGCGGCGACATGAACAATCTCCATTTAAAATATTTATGCTGAAAGAATTGCATTTCAAATTAAGCTGTTTTTCTCAATGCACAACGTCCTCAATTAAAATTTTTCGCTAACCGATTTCTGTTTATTTTCAGGACTTAAATAAAACTCCCGATTGCAATGAACCAACAGGCTAAACAACCCACGAACTATGGCGCGCTCGGTACACTTGTTACCGTTTTCTTTTTTTGGGGATTTATCGCTGCCGGCAACAGCGTCTTCATTCCTTTCTGCAAGCACTACTTCCATCTCGACCAGTTCCAGAGTCAGTTGATTGACTTTGCATTTTATACGGCATATTATATAGGCGCCCTTATCCTGTTTGCATACGGTGCATTCGGGGGCAAGGACCTGGTGGGAAAATGGGGCTATAAGAAGAGTATAGTGTATGGACTGTTGTTCTCTGCCCTGGGAGCGGCGGCCATGATCATTGCGGTAAATTCAAACACTTTTGCGGGCATGCTTATCGGGCTGTTTATTGTTGCATTGGGCTTTTCGCTTCAACAAACGGCTGCGCAGCCATTTGCGATCCTGTTGGGAGATCCTGCAACGGGCACGAGCCGTGTTAACCTCGGTGGTGGAGTGAATTCCTTCGGAACATCCATTGGCCCATTGGTGGTAGCATTGGCTTTATTCGGAACAACTGCGGCGATCACCGATGAAAAGATTGCATCACTTAGCTTGTCGAAAGTGATCATACTCTATACGGGCGTGGGTGTATTATTCCTGGGCGCCTCGGCCATGTTCTTCTTCTCAAAAAAAGTTCCTTCCGGTGTTCTCCTGGAGAAAACCGAAAAAGCCAATAAGGCATTGTACACACTGATCATCATGACCGGGCTATTATTCATCATGTTCGTGCCTGTGTTCAGTAGTTATAAGACCGATCTTACAAATGCTTCAGAGGCAGAGAAGCATGCCATGGAAGCCTACCGGCTGAAGTGGTTGTTGGGTGCCCTTGCTGTGGTGGTGGTGGGTATACTCCTCTCCAACTTCAGTGCGAGAAAGAAACCCGATGGCTGGGGGGCGATGCAGTATCCTCAGTTGGTACTGGGTATGCTGGCCATATTCGTCTATGTGGGAGTGGAAGTAGCCATTGGAAGCAACCTGGGTGAATTGCTCAGGCAAAAAGATTTCGGTTCGCATGCCGCCTCGGAGGCAACGCCTTTCATCGGCATGTAC
>DATHKS010000567.1:0-2620 GCA_035488975.1 Chitinophagaceae bacterium
TGCGTCCCCCGGGAATGAGATTGTCTTTCTTCGAAAGATTGAGCCGCAGTGTAAGATATTCCAACAGGCCCGGGTCCATTTCCTTATCATACACAAACCGGACAGGCTTTCCCTTGCGCCGGTTCTTCAGGCCCTTTTCGATCTTCTGGATCATCGTTGTGGAAACATCATTGTCGATATCCAGTTCCGCATCCCTCGTTACCTTGAAAACATGGGCCTTGTACTGGTCATAACCGAAATAGGAAAATATAGCCGGCAGATTATACCGTATCACATCCTCCTGCAAAATGATGCGGTGCTCTTCCGGCTTCGAGGGAAGAATGACGAACCGGCCAACCATCCGGCTGGGCACTTCTATCAATGCAAATTTCTTATTGAGGGAGCTGTCCTTTTTCCACATGACGACACCGAGGTAGATCGACTTGTCGCGAAGGTTGGGGAAATGCGGGATGTTCTCGATCATCAGGGGAATGATATTGGAGCTCACCTCCTCATCATAATATTCGCTAACGAACTTCTGCTGCTCGCTGTTCAATTCATTCTCCTTCACCAGGAATATCTTCTCCTCTTTCATCATTCCCTGCACATCCTCCCATATCCTGGCAAATTCGCTTTGTTGCTTCAGCACATTCACCTGGATATCGTCCAGTATCTGCTGCGGATCCGACTCCAGGTGCATATTGGCCTTGCTATCCACCTGCATCATCCGTTTCAGTGTTGCCACCCGCACGCGGAAGAATTCATCCATGTTGTTGGAGAATATGCCAAGGAAACGGATCCGTTCCCGCAGCGGCACCGTTTTGTCGGCGGCCTCCTGCAATACCCGCGCATTGAATGATAGCCAGCTTATGTCCCTTCCGATCGTCCTGACTTTGATATTAGACATATACGCTCGATAATTTAGAAGGCATAAAGTTAAGCTGGCGGCGCCTGCCCGTTCGTTAAGTTTTTACTATGGATCAGGCCGGGCGGTTGTTCAGGGTAGTATCTCCGGCCGGAACGACAGGGTCGGGTTGAGGCATGCGTATTTTCTTATTGTACCATGGCAGCAAGATGAAGCTCACGAGGCCGCCGATAAGGATCACCACTGTTTGCGAGAGCCACAATAACCACCCGAAGGCGACGGCGATGCTTTGTTTCAACCCATATAACTGCATCGTTCTTTCGATAAGATAGGCATAGGCTCCAATACCGCCTGGCGTGGGAATGATCATACCGATACTTCCGGCGGATAAGACAGTGAAGGCTTCTTTCACACCGTACTGCTCGGTTTCCTGCAATGCATAGAAACCAACATATCCACCGGAGAGATACAGCGACCACAACAGGACCGTCAGCAACATGAAGCGTCCCCTTTTCCTGAGGTGCTGAATGGCGGTAAGTCCCTGCCAGATCCTTCCTGCTATATTCCGGAAGATCCTTACGAGATCGGCGAATGTCTTTTTCCTGAACACCATCCATGCGCCAACCAACAGTACAACCACACCGATCGCTATCAGTGCAAAGACATAGAGCGGCGTATCCTTACCATGGTCTTCACCCGTCTTGTTGAATACATGGGCAAGCAATTCAGAATAGAGTCCCGGTTGAATGAGCAACGTGATCCCGAAGATCAGCAGGAGAGTGACCGCATCTATGATCCTCTCTAAAATGATAGTGCCAACAAGTTTATCGGCGGGGATCTTTTCGTAACGGGCGAGAACGGTGCATTTCAACACCTCGCCGAGCCGCGGAACGGCCTGGTTGGTCAGGTAGCCGATAAGCACTGCAAAGAAAGTGTTGAGAATCGCCGGCCGGTATCCCAGCGGCTCCATCAGCAACCGCCATCGAAGAGCGCGTACGAAATGACTACCGAGGAGAATGAGAAACACGGGAATAACAAGAATGAATCGCGCATTGCGCAACGAGGCGCGGATCTGTGACCATTTCTCATCGTCTATATCCTTGACCGACCACCACACGAGGAAAATACCCAGCCCGAGGAAGAAAACATACTGGAGAATCGTGGTCAGCTTTTTTTTCATTCGCATAAAGTAAAGCACTTGAATCGAAAATGCAAAGAATAACAATAAATCTCCTTTGCAAGATCATCCGCCGGCATCATATCAGCGCTTGTTGCCTTCCTTTGGAAATGCGATCCAGGGTTTGAATGTCTTCGCCTTTTCGAAATCCATCGTTGCATAGGAAATGATGACCACGATATCGCCAACCATTCCCTTTCGTGCCGCCGGTCCATTCAGACAGCAGATGCCGGAGCCACGTTTGCCCCTGATCACATATGTCTCTATTCTTTCTCCATTGTTGACATTCACTACCTGCACTTTCTCATTCTCGATCAGGTTGGCCGCATCCATTAGGTCCTCATCGATGGTGATGCTGCCGATATAGTTCAGATTGGCCTCGGTAATGACGGCCCGGTGTATTTTGGATTTCAGGACTTCTATATCCATAATTTGATTTGACTTTCTAATAAAACAGGTAAGGGGAAATTTAGTTCAGCAGCATATTATCGATCAGCCGTACTTCGCCGAGGTAGGCGGCCACCAGCGCGACCAGTTTGTCGGTGCCATTCCACTCGTGGATGATCCCGAGCCTGTCTGCCGTTGCTATCTCGATATAG
>DATHKS010000568.1:0-3172 GCA_035488975.1 Chitinophagaceae bacterium
CGAACCGAGTTTATACGAGGCATTGAATTGCTCATAGGTGAGTCCCGCAGGCATATACTTCTTTATGCCTTCAAATAACTTTCTTTCTACCAGGGAATCGGTTTCGGGACGTGATTCCTTGATCAGGTAAGGAGTGACGAACTCGAGCGTACTTGCATCACCCACTGTCTTGATCTGTGTATTCTCACCAACGAAGACTGTCTTCAGATCGTCCCGCATGTGTTCGACATCATTGGCTACCGATCTATTGAAACGAACGGTATAGCTGCGACCGCCATCGAACTCGACACCATAGTCGAACCCGTTGAAGAAGGACGCGATACCAAGCAGAAGAACGATCCCGGAAATAACATAGGTCTTCTTCCGGAACTCGATGAATTTGTATTTGGCGTGCTTGAAGATCTTGCTCGAAATAGGAGTGAAGTAGGATATCTGCTTCTTCCTCTTTTGGAAAATATCGCTTACCCAGCGGCTCACTAGTATACCGCAGAATAAGGAAAGAATAATACCGATGATCTGTGTGGTAGCGAATCCCTTGACAGGACCGAGACCGAAATAAAACAAGATGATAGCGGTGAGCAATGTGGTGATGTGTCCATCGAGCACCGGTGGCAATGATCTCCTGTATCCTTCATTTACCGCAGGGATATAACCCTTCCCTTTCGTCAATTCTTCCTTGATCCGCTCATAGATGATTACGTTGGTATCCACGGCCATACCGATCGTCAATACCAGACCGGCGATACCGGCGGCAGTCAATGTGGCGCCAAAACCGGCGAGTATACCGATCGTGAAAAGCAGGTTTAATATCAGGGCGATGTTTGCGATCCATCCAGCGGTGTTATAATAGACCAGCATCAGGATGAAGATCACGAGGAATGCGATCCCGAATGCCAGGAGTCCGCCCTTGATCGCCTCTCTTCCGAGTGTTGGTCCAACTTCCTGTTCCTGCACGATCTTGGCAGGAGCGGACAGCTTACCAACGGTAATGATATTTGCGAGATCCTGCGCCTCCGTTATCGTGAAGCTACCGGTGATGGAGGAAGTTCCCCCCTCGATCGCTTCGTGAATGAATGGAGCGGTATAGATCACATTGTCCAGTGCTATCGCGATAGGTTTGCCGACGTTTGCGGCAGTCATCGTTCCCCAGATCTTCGCGCCCTTCTCATTCATCGTCATCACTACCTCTACCTTGCTATTCTGAAAATCGGCCCTTGCCGTGCTGATAGCTTCGCCTTCCAATTTTGCATTATCGCGACCAAATGTCTTGATCGCATATAATGGAACATAGCTGGCTGGTTTGTTATTCGCACCGCGCGGTCTTACACCAAACATCCAAACCATCTGGTTAGGGAATGCAGCTCTTACAGCCGGTGTCTGGAGATAACTCCTTACCAGCTCAGTATCCTTCAGTGCAACATTCCCGATCTCTGCCGGGAATTGCATCTCCTTGCCATTATTGACGGGTGGAGCAAAGGCAATATATCCACTCAAATGTCTTTTAGCTTCCTGTTCTGCGCTCGCCGGACTCTGTACGTCCGCCTTGTTGCCGGTATCGCTGCCGTCGATTTTGCTAAGGATGTGCTGAGTAGTATCCTTGGGAGCAAGGGTGTCAATGCCAGCCCTTGCAACACTATTGCTATCGGGAACAGCCGGCTTGGTTGTATCTACCTTGGCCTTTCCACCCATCATGGTGAAGAAGATGCCATCGGCATTGTTAAGCGACGCGTCTAATTCCTTGAGATTATAAAGTTCCCAGAATTGAAGATTTGCAGACGATTGCAGGTTCTTTCGCACCCTTTCCTTATCCTGGATACCGGGAAGTTCAACGGTAATGATACCACGATCGGCTTCAGGATTGATATTGGGTTGGGCGACACCGAACTGATCGATACGGCTGTTCAATACACGCACCGTGTTATCGAAGGCGGCCTTCGCCTGGCTGTTCAGGTATGATCTTACGGCCGCATTGGAAGACTGGAGATTGATCGCGTTGGCGCTTGCCGAAGCGAACAGGGAAGCCAGTTTACCCGACGGATTTAATTTCTCATATTCCTCGCCGAAGAGCGTCACGAAGTTCGCATCGCTATTCGCCTTCCGCTTATTGGCATTGTCCAATGCCTTCAGGAAATTAGGATCTTTGGAATTGCTGGCAAGGGTCTTCAACAAGCCGGACATTTCCACTTCAAGCGTTATGTTCATACCGCCTTGCAGATCGAGACCGAGATTCAACTCTTCTTCCTTCGCCTTCTCATAAGAGATGGCGCCGGTAATACCATAAGTGAGGGTCTGATCCTTTGTGCTATCCTTTAAACGCTTCAGGCGGCTCGCAAAAACCGTATCAAGTACTTCCTGGTAAATGGCCTGCGAATCCTTATTGCCAGGGTACTTCTCTGCAGCAGATGGATAATTTACTTTCAGGAAACCTTTTGCGCTGGCCTCGAGTTTCTTTTCATGATTGCGAACAAACCAGGTGAAGGAAAGCTGGTAGATCGAATAAATGATAAGCAGCACAGTGAAGAAGCGGACCAAACCTTTCAGTTGCATACGTTATGGGTATTTACTTTTTTAGTCTCTCTCTTCTGATTCTTCAGACAGGACAAGACTTTACACTAAGTTTTTAAGGACGGCAAAGATAGGGTTTTCAGCCATAAGTAATAGGGCTTTTATTGCGTACGGGACGGGCTTACCCCGGCCGTTGCACCCTGTAAGCCAATGCCTTAAAAATGTCCGTGGCCGCGCCGCTCCGGCAGGTATCAGGAGCGGACTTGGCTTGACAGTGGAAATCAGGAGCAGGTCCTGGGGAATGAATCCAGGATGGCGCCTGCATTTTTCCAGCCTTCAGCCGACCCCCTGCCGAATCGATTTAATCGTTAATTTGAATCCATGAAGCGATACCGGTGGCTCATCGTCCTGATATATCTCGTGATTTTCTTCAATGCGTGTTCTCCTTCGAAAAAAGCGGCAGTCTCCATGGTCAATGACACCCTGCTGGCAGACCTGCTGAAGACCGACCCGTTCCTTCGCGATTCGATACTTCCCTTTGCCCCCGAATTGAAATTCCAGATCATCTATACAACTATCGACCGTAGCCCGGATGGAACGCCCTCCTTCACCGATCACGGCTATGATCTCCACCCGGATGAATACTACTATCCCGCCTCCACGGTGA
>DATHKS010000569.1:0-3241 GCA_035488975.1 Chitinophagaceae bacterium
ATCAATACCTTCATGACGGGTGAGTTCTTCTCGCTGTTGGTGCAGAAGAGCATCCTGCAGTCATCGGTGGAGGTGCACAATGAATTTCATGAAGACATACATGTAAACCGTTTTTTACTGGGAGTCGCTGCTTCGGGAGAAGGGAATATTCTGGGCACCGCATTCAAAGTAAGAATGAATGATGTGTTGAGGAAGATGGAAAAGAAAGAAAATTACAGTTATCTCAGTGGCCTGCTGATAGGGACTGAACTTCGTGGATCGCCCGCCGCCCGGCATAGCCGCATAACGGTATGTTGCGGCTCTTCGCTGGCGCAATTGTATATGCTTGCGTTGGAAAAATTGGAGTTGATGGATATTGCCGGTCTACGACTGGCGGACGAGGCAGGGGATGCGTTCGTGAGAGGACAGGTCAGGATATTCAACCATTCAAGACTTTTACAATGAATCAGCCATTCTCATGGGATCTGTTTGGCCGGATGCCTGTGCTAGGTATCATGCGCAGTATCGCGCCAGCGCCTTCGATAGAATTGGCGACATTATTTCACGAAGCAGGATTCGGTACGCTGGAGATCACGATGAATTCGCCGGAGGCGACGAAAATAATTTCCATGCTTTCGCAGTCGATGAATGGCAAACTCAATATTGGCGCGGGCACTGTGTGTAACATGAAGGACCTGGACGAGGCAATAGGTGCGGGCGCACAATTCATCGTGACACCGATACTGAACCAGGAAGTGATAGAACGTTGCGTTGCGATGGGAATACCGATCTTTCCCGGAGCCTATACACCATCGGAGATCTATGCAGCCTGGTCGTTGGGCGCTTCCATGGTGAAGGTCTTCCCCGCTACCCAGCTAGGCCCCGGCTATATAAAGGAAGTACTCGCGCCGCTTCACCAGGTAGCGCTGATGCCCACCGGCGGGATAAATCTTGAGAATTTCACCTCCTTCCTGGCAGCCGGCGCCAAGGCCGTTGCTATCGGAAGCAGTCTCTTCCCACCGGCACTAATTGCCGCCGCCGAATGGCTGTCGATAAAAAAGCTATTCGCATCCTACGCGCAGAAATACAGGCAATGGTCAGCCAATTAGCCAATTTGGCAATTTGATAATTTGACAATGATCCTTGTTAGAAAAGTCATTCCTGATCGGAGCGCGCACATTGGCTAATTATCAAATTATCAAATTGGCTAATTGCCTAATTGTTTTACGGCCAAATGGCTGTCGAACCATTTTCGATACCGTTCGAAGCGATCCCGCTGGAACGAAGGGACGGTGATGCCATGAAACTGCCCCGGGTAGATGATGAGTTCGGTCTCGAGCCCGATGGAACGCAGGGCCTGGTACATCTGTTCGCTTCCTATTGCCGGCACGTTGAAATCCTTTTCCCCGGCCATGAACATTACCGGCGTCTTGATCCGGTCTGCATGCAGGAACGGATATGATATCTTGAGATATTTCTCATAGTTCTTTCCTTTCCATGGCTGGCCGAGTTCATTGTCCAGTTGAAGAATATACTGATCGACGCCGTAGAGCGACAACTGCAGTGAGCTTCCCGCGCCGCTCGCGGCCGCCTTGAACCGCGTATCCGAAGCGATGGTGTAGTTGGTGAGTATGCCACCGTAGCTCCAGCCGCCGATGCCCATTCTTTGCGGGTTGACGATTCCTTTGGCAACGAGGTAATCTGCGGCTCCGAGAATATCCTGCACTTCCTTATTGCCCCAATCGGCATAGATAGCCTTGGTATAGGCAAGACCACGTCCTTCGCTGCCGCGGTAGTTGACCGCCACAACGGCGTATCCTCCGGCGGCAAGCATCTGCCGGCTCAGGTCGAAACCATAATCGTCCTGGGCAACGGGACCGCCGTGTATGAAGAAGATTACGGGCAGGTTATCGCGACTACCACCGGGCGGGAGATACAGCAGGTTAGAGACGGAAGTACCATCCTTGCTTTTCGAGATGAATTTCTCTACCGGGGAGACGAGAACGGAATCCAGGAACTTATCCTGGAGCGTAGTGATCCGGCGGAGGGCCCCATTCTCGATGGCATAATATTCCTGCGGAAGTTGTGGTGTTGTCATGGCCGTAAGCCAGGTGCCATCCGGGTGTGATTCCAATGAATTAAATGCGCGGTCGCCGCCGATGACCATTGACATTTTCCCCGACTGGATATCATACGACGCAATGTATCGCTGGCAGTCGTCGTCAACGAGCACAGCTATTGCGGTTCCTTCCTTGTTCCACCGCGGGTTGGCAACCGGCCGGTCCAGCGCCTTGCTCAGCAGTACCGGCTCTCCACCCGCGGAGGGTACGATACTTACTATGGGCTGGTCATACATGATATAGTTCGCATCGGAGGTACTGCGGAGAAATGCGATCGTCTTGCCATCCGGGCTCCACTGTGGCGAATTGTCGGTGCCCTTCCAATTCGTCAACTGCCTCGGCTGACTACCCGTCTTTGCCGGAATGATGAAAATATCGCTATTCTCATTCTTGTCGGGGTCCTCTGTATGATTGCTTACGAATGCGATGGATGATCCATCCGGGCTGAACTCGGGATCGGCTTCATTGAACTCACCGGTCGTGAGCGTATCGAGTTTCTTCCCGCCAACATCGAAGAGGTAGAGATGCGTCTTGCGTTTGCTGTATTGGTAGCCGCTGATATCGCGTTTGAAATGATAACGGTCGATGACGTAAGGCTTCACCGTTTTCTTCGCCGCGGTGTCTTCATAGTCTTTTATACTTAGTAGTAATCTCTTTCCATCGGGGCTCCAGCTGTAGTCATCCAGGTCGCCTTTTATATCGGTGAGTTTATTGGCTTCCCCGCCGCGCCGGTCGAGCAGGTACACCTGTGATGTGCCTCCATTCCTCGATGCGGTAAAAGAGATATATTTTCCATCTGGGCTCCATCGCGGTTTACTCTCGCCATCGGACGTATAGGTGAGTTGAACCGTTGCCGATCCATCCCAGCTGGTCATCCAGATGTCGCTGTTGCGTTTATCCTTGGCGCTATCCAGCGACGTGAGGGTATAGACCATCCATTTTCCGTCGGGCGATAGTTCGGCATTGGCGGTCGATTGCAGCCTGTAGATATCTCCTGGCCGCAGGGCGTGTTTCGCCGATTGGGCCAGGGTCAACAGAGAAAAGGAAAGAAGGGTAAGTAGGACGAGGAAGGATTTCTTCGATTGCATAAATTGGCAGTTAGGTATTCCGAAAATACGACTTTACCCAATCCAATTAGCAAA
>DATHKS010000570.1:0-2497 GCA_035488975.1 Chitinophagaceae bacterium
TGGGTGTATCGTTCAGGATGAAACTGTAAGGATTGTCGTGAACGAGGAGCATCCCATGTTCTTTTGCGAAGGCGATCAATCTTTCGAATAATCCCTTCGATGGTAATTGACCCGTCGGCATCTGTGGGTAATTGACGAACATCAGTTTCACCTTTCCCAATTTCTTCTTCTCCAGTTTTGCGAAATCGGGTTCGTAGTGATGGCTTGCCTTCAGTTTATATTCAACGCATTTACCACCCGCCAGTTTCACGGCACTCATATAAGTGGGATAGCCGGGATCGGGTACCAGTACTTCATCTCCCTTGTCGAGATAGGTCATGCAGATATGCATGATTCCTTCCTTGCTACCGATGAGGGGTAATATTTCCGTTTCGGGATCCAGTTCCACCGTGTACCATTTCCGGTACCAGTCGCTCATTGCCTTTCGAAGGATGGGCGAGCCCTTGTAGGATTGGTAGCCGTGCACATTAGGCCTGGCGGCTTCTTCCTGCAACGTAGCGATCACCGACGGGTGCGGCGGAAGATCGGGGCTACCGATACCGAGGTTGATCACCTGACGGCCCTGCTGGTTGAGTTGATCTATTTCCCGCAGCTTCTGGGAAAAATAATACTCGCCGATACTGTCTAAACGTTTTGATAGTTTCATAACTCCTTTAGAAATTCAAAAGTCAAAAGTCAAAAACCTCATTCGAAGAGAATCACAGCCCAATAGTTCACTTCGCTTGAAGCCTAACCTGCCTGCCGGCAGGCAGGTTCCCCATTCCCTATTCCTAATGCCTTATTAACTTATCTCTTATAACTTATCAACTTACCTCTTATCAACACCAACTCACCCCCTCCCCATCACTCCTCTCTTATACACACCATACACCCGCAAGTCCGCAGTCAGTGGCTTGATCGCCTTCATCACACGGGTGAATTGCTCCGCGGATTCGAGCTCCATGTCCACATGAAAACTATATTGAAAGTCGCTCCCGGGTATAGGAAAGCTCTGCAGCTTGCTGAGGTTGACACCCTCATCGGATAGCATGGTCAGCACCTTTGCCAGGCTTCCCTTGGAGTGATCCGTATGAAAATAAACGGAAGCCTTATCGGCGTCTGCAATGGGTTCGCCCGTGCCTTCCCGTTGCAAGACAAGAAAGCGGGTGTAATTGTTCTTCAGTGTGTGAATGTTTGGCGCAATCACATCGAGCTCGAATAACTCTGCAGCAAGCTTGCTTGCAATGGCCGCTATGTGTTTGCTTTTATGCTGGTGAATATGTTTTGCACTGAGCGCAGTATCATCCGTTTCAACCAGCTTCCATTTATGCTTATCGAGGTAGCCGTAACATTGTTGCAGCGCCATGGTATGCGAATGCACTTCGCGGATATCCTCCAGTTTCACGCCGGGATTCACCAGGAGGTTCTGCCGGATCTGGAGATAGACCTCGCCGACGATCATAAGGTTGGACTTCTGCAGCAGGTTGTAATTGGCGAGGATGCTTCCTGCAATGGAGTTCTCGATCGCCATCACTCCGCCATCGCTTTCTTTCTTGCTCAAGGCGATCCTGACAACATCGCGGAAGGTATCGCAGGGTATCACTTCTACATCCTTGCCAAAGAATTGCTGTGCAGCTACCTGGTGAAAACTGCCTTCGTATCCCTGTATGGAGACTTTCTTACTCATAATGTGACAAAAAAAATCCCAGCCTTTTGGCCGGGATTCAGTATGTTGATTTCTGCTGTTCTTCTTAGCGGACTTTCAACAAAAGCATTCCCGGCTTCATTCTAAAATAAAAGAAGCTAAAATAAAAGCGGGTGTATACGTTTGCGATTGTCATATCCGGACAAATATAAAACTCATATTCAAAGAAAAAAATTTTATTCTCATCAGCCCTTCTTTCCTCCGCCACTTTCTGCGTCGTTCATGCGGATCTTGCGTCCACGGAAGTTCTTTCCATCCATTGCCTTGATCATCTTCTTGCCTGCGCCTGGTTCGATCTCGATCCAGCTATTCATTTCTTTCATATCGATGCGACCGAGTACATCCTTATTCAGATCACTCATATCCAGTATGAATTGCAGGAAGCTTGCTTTATAAAATCCATCCTTCGTTCCCAGGTTTACGAACAAGCGTTGGTAATTGCCATCGCCTCCGAAGCTGCGGCCCTTGGTATCTCTATCGCGTGGTGAGGCGGGTCTGTCTGTCCGCTCTCTCCTGTCGGTGGTGCGGCGGTCATCGCTGCGCATGTTCAGGTCGGCCGAATTCTCGTAATACTTCAGGAACCGGTCGAACTCGAGTGCAGCCACGCGCTGGAGGATCTCTTCCTTATTTATATCCGCAAATTTTTCTTTCAGTGTTGGAAGATAGGTCTCGTATTCACCGTGACTGATATCTGCACCTAGCATTTTATCGATGAAGTGGAAGAACTGTTTACGGCATACATCTTTGCCTGTAGGAATATCCATCTTGTGGACACGGGTATTGACCAGTTTTTCTATCTGGCGAAGGCGATAA
>DATHKS010000571.1:0-6819 GCA_035488975.1 Chitinophagaceae bacterium
TTTATCACCCCGTTTCCTTCCACCCGATAGATCGAGTCGGACTGCGAGATCCTGTCACCCACAATCGTGAGTTTTTTCTTCGAATCGTAGATATTAGGGCGCTGACCAAACTCGGCCTGCCCGGTCTGTTGATTATAGA
This sequence comes from Chitinophagaceae bacterium, assembly GCA_035488975.1. Taxonomy (GTDB): domain Bacteria; phylum Bacteroidota; class Bacteroidia; order Chitinophagales; family Chitinophagaceae; genus DATHKS01. Next base: position 140 of record DATHKS010000571.1, read on the forward strand.
AACCCTCCTTCGTATGTATGGTACGGCCCCCGCTATCCACGATCGTGGTCTGCGAAATGAATCTCGTAGTCTGCGTAATGGTATTATATAGGAGAGAGTCGGTGACTATATTGTATGCGGGATCCTTAAGTATAACGTCCCTTTTGAAATAGACATCCTTCAGGTCCGCATAGTACCAACCCTCGCGACTCGTCAATACGGTCTTCTTGTTTACAACCTTGCCGCCGTTCTTATACACGCCGATATTGGTCTCCATGTCGTATTCCAGGTCGGGCGTAGTGAGTATGGCTTTGCCATCGGTGAGTTTGGTGTTGCCATCGAGATAGGCAATTTTCTTCACCATTAAATAGCGAAGGTGATTGGCATATACATCCGTGGTGTCCGAATCATTTATATGCACCTGTTTTCCCCAGGCCTCGAATACGTTCTCGCGGTTATTGATCACGCAGCTATCGCAATAGAAGAGCGTATTGCCCTGCCGTAGTTTCACATCGCCCACGATGATCGTGAGTTTCGTGCTATCGTCGATGGTCTTGAAGGTCAGCCGCTGTGTATAGTTGAGTACCTGCACCCTTTGCGACGTATCCGCAGGCGCATTGCCGGGGATCACCTGGGCATGAATATTTTCACCGGCAAATAACAGGATGAACAGAAAGCCGAATAGAAATGTACTGTAACGCATGGTGAGTTTACCGCGGAATGGTATCTTTTATCGACGGCGAAGTTAAAGCCCCGCCTTTGTCTTTTTTACCAAAGATCGAAAGATTAACGTAGCGTTTGGGATGAGCCCGCAGGTCATCGATAAGGATCTCGGCGCTTAGCAACACGTCCTGCAATTTATTGTACAGCGCCTTGTCATTGATGAGTGCACCGAGCGTTCCGTCCTTGCTGGCGATCTTATTGATCGCAGTCTTCAGAGTAGAAACGGCTGACTGGAGTGTATCCATGGTCTGCTCGAGATCCAACTTGCCGAGCCGGTCCGTGAATCGCTTCGTATTGTTGATGATCGCCGTAACGCTGTCGTTGTTCTTCTTCAAGTTGCCCGTAATGGAATTGACATTCTCGAGCGTGGTGGCCAGAGGGCCATTCTGCATGTCCAGCATCTTGTTAAGAGAGCCGGTGGTCTGTGAGAGATTGGCGATGATCTGGTGAAGATTGCCCTTCGTATTGGCATCGAAAAGGGTATTTATATTGCTGAAGACCCGGTTCAACGAATCGAGCGCATTCCTGATCTTGGATAGGGTGGGAGCTACTTCCGCGCTCAGTCCGCCGAAGAGTCCCTCATCTATACGGGTGCTCAGGCTATCTCCGCTTTTCAGGTAGGTTGTTGCATCGCCTTTTTCAATAACGATCGTTGCCGCGCCGAGGCCGCCGAAGGGAGCGCTGATATATGCAACGGAATTCGCGGGTATCTGGACATTACGTGTGAGGCTGATCGTCACTTTCACGCCGCTTACTGTCTTGTCCACTTCCTCGAGATCATACACCTTCCCGATGGTGAGTCCATTTATCTTGACTTCATTTGATTTTGCCAGTGCCCCAATTTTACTGAATACTGCGTAGAGTTTGTCGCTCTTATTGAAGAGATCTTTCCCTTTCAGGAAATTGAATCCCACTATGAGCAGGACGAGTGTAACTATGGTTAATATGCCGACTTTGGTTTCGTTGTTGATCTTCATGATTCCGGTTTCATTTCTCAGCTGCCAAATTAACTAATTATTCTTAAACACTTTACAGTTTTGGCAAAGCCTGTGGGAATTAGGGATTGGGAATAAGGAATTGGGAATTGGGCTGATAGTGGGAGAGGTTGACTGTGCGGAATAGGCTGAGATCGGAATTAGGAATAAGCAATAAGGAATTGGGGTGACAGCAGGAATGGGTTCACTGGGTTGAAAAGGGAAGCGAGATGGGAATTGGGAATAAGGGATTAGTTCTGAAGCAGGGATAGGTTGAAATCATTCCATTAACGATAAACAAAAGAGTGGAACCATTTAGAATTTCCTGATAAGGCCTAATTCCTTATTCCCAATCCCTAATTCCTAACCCATCCGCCAATTCCCATAAAAAACGAATTCTCAATTCGAAGTATTAATCGATTTAGACTCCGCCTTCTGCTTATACGCCCTGAAGGAACTGACCAGGTTATCCACGATCTCATCCTGGCCCTGGTCACTGTTGAGATATTCCTCCTCGCTCTTATTTGTAATGAATCCGATCTCCACCAATATACTGGGCATACCCGTAGCCTGCAGTACCCAGATGCCTTTATCATTCCGTTGCTTTACGCCGCGGCTCACCCGTCCATTCGTATCGAAACCCTTTTCGACCATATCGGCAAGATTGAGACTCTTACGGAAATAATTCAGACCATAGATAAGCATACGCGCCTTCTCCTCGGGGTTGGAAGGATCGGGAAGTTCGAGCGCCGGACCCGAGACGGAATCTATCTCACCGAAGTATTCAGTCTTATTCATCGAGTTTACCTTCGCATCGTTCTTGCTCACTGCCCATACATAGGTCTCCGTTCCCTTCACGATATTCTCGTGCCAGACATTTGCATATTTGTATTTGTAACTCGTCACCTTCCGCTTCTTCTTTCCCTTTCCTACCATGTGCGTGTAAGGCGTCTTGCCCGTCACCACGCGGTCGTACCACCCGCCGGGTTTGCCTGCGGCATTGCAGTGAATGGCGATGAAAAGATCGCCGCCGGATTCATTGGCCAGGTCGGCGCGATAGCGTAGTCCTTCGTTGATGGTCCTCTTATTGCCCGCCATCACATCCGTTGTGCGGGTATATATGATCTTGAGATCGGGAAATTCTTTTTGCAGGGCCTTGCCGAATTTCATCGATACGGCGAGTGCCACATCGGCTTCATTTGAAAATAATCCATGGGCGCCGGGATCTATTCCGCCATGACCCGGATCGATAATGAGCGTTTTCAGGAGAGTCTTCTGTACGGGAACATCCTTCTCGATAAATGACAAAAGTAACACCGATAGACAAAGGGGAAACAATACAACCATGGTCCGTTTCATCATGACTTTTCCTGTTTAGTGGGTTATTTGGAATCTTCACAAATTGTTTAGGTATGAAAGATTTACTTTTGTCGCCTAACCGTATGAATCGACTGCGCAAATTTAGTTTAAAATATTTTTTAATCACGGTGCTGACTGCTCTTATCTTTTTTAGCATAACGCACAATGTGTTAGCGCAGCGTGCCCCGGTCAGGGATTTTGGCTCTCCTTTAACAAAAACAGATACCGTCATCAAACCGAAGCCAGCCGCGCCTCGTCCTCTCAATGATACGATCCCTCGCGTCGCCGATACAACCAGGCTCCCATCCATAGACTCCGCCCGCGTTCAAAAGATAGATACTTTTTCATTAAAACTTTCAAAAGATTCACTCAGCGCCCCCGTTGAATACGCCGCGGAAGATTCCGTAGTGGTCATGATCAAAAATAAAAAGATCTACCTCTACGGCCATACGAAAACGGTGTACCAGGACGTCACCCTCACTGCCCCGAAGGTCGAGATCGACCAGCAGACGCAGATCATGACGGCCTTCAGCAAACGCGATAGCACCGGCGCCATGGTAGAGGATGCAAAGTTCTCCCAGGCAGAGCAGGCCTTCAACAGCGATTCGATCCGCTATAATTTCAAGACACAAAAAGGCATCACGGTAAATACCATCACGCAGACGGGAGAGATGTTCGTTCATGGCGAGCAGGTGAAGAAAGTGGATAAAGAGATCACCTATGTGAAGAGAGGTTTTTTTACCACCTGCAACCTCGATGAACCGCATTTCGGCTTTCGCGCGAATAAGCTGAAGGTGATCAACAAAAAAGTGGCCGTATCAGGGCCTGCACACCCGGAATTCGAGGGCGTGCCGATCCCCATCTACATTCCCTTCGGATTCTACCCCCTCAGCCAGGGCCGCCACTCGGGAATGCTGCCACCGCAATTCGAGACGAATGACCAGGAAGGAATCGGCCTGACCGGTGTGGGATATTATAAAGTATTCAATGATTACTGGGACGCGAAGATCTACGGCAGCTTCTACTCCTATGGTTCCTGGTCAGCTAATTTCGCCCCCAGTTATCGCAAGCGCTATCACTATGCAGGCTCGTTGAACTTCGGTCTTCTCAAGACGAAGAGAAACTTCAAGGGCGATCCGGATTATTATTCCAATAATGCCTATAGTCTCAACTGGAACCACTCCTCGGACACCAAGGCAAGACCGGGGACGAACTTTTCAGCCAATGTGAATGCAAGTTCCACTACTTACAACCGGAACGTTCCAAATGATCCCAATGTCAACTTCCAGAATATCCTCAGTTCTTCGATCACCTATTCGAAGTCGTGGGTAGACAAGCCGTATAATCTAACCGTCAGCGCGAATCATAGCCAGAACAACGAGCTGCACACAGTCAATCTGAGTCTGCCCGATGTCGGCTTCACCGTGAGTACGGTATATCCCTTTCAGCGAAAGGAAGTACTCGGCAGCAAGAAATGGTACGAGCAACTCGGCATCGCCTACAACGGAAGCTTCCGCAACCAGGTCTCTTTCTACGATACGGCATTCAAGATCCGCAACCTGATCGATACGATACAGTGGGGTGCGCAGCACAATATTCCCATTACCCTTTCGCTTCCACCGATCCTCGGCGGCGCTGTTATGGTATCGCCTTCCATTTCCTATTCGCAGGTCTGGATCGCGCAGAAATTCCTTCGTACCTGGAACACTGCTAAACAGAAAGTCGATACAACCATAGAGAAGGGACTCTTCGTTGATCAGCAGACCTCATTCGGGTTGGGCTTCAATACTGCCGTCTTCGGGACATACCAATTGAAGAATGGCCGCGCGCTACGCCACGTGATACGCCCATCAGTCAGTTTTTCATACGCACCTTCTTTATCGAAAAAATTCTACGGCGATTCCGTGCAGGTCAATGCGGCGGGGGATAAAATGCTCTTCGGCCAGCTGCAGGGCGGCATGTATAGCGGCTTCAGCAATATCAATAGTGGCAGCATCGGGTTCGGTATCGATAACAACCTCGAGATGAAATACCGCGGAAAAGGAGATACAGCGAATGCGGATGGCGAGACCGAATTCAAGAAACTGCGATTGATCGATGGCTTCGGCTTCAATGGAAGTTATAACCTGCTGGCCGATCATAATAAGCTTTCTCACATGCAGCTTTATTTCCGGAACAACCTCTTTGATAAGATCAACCTGAATGCATCGGCAGATATGAGTCCCTATAAACGCGACCGGTTCGGTGGGGATAGTACCGTGTATCTCTGGAAGAATTCGGGTGGATTCAAACCGGTTCGCCTGACCTCTGGAAGTATTTCGCTATCGACCACGTTCCAGAGCAAGCCCAAAGACGCCGACAAGGATAAGCAGCGAAAGGATCAATTGGATAAGGAATTGAATGATCCCGTGCTCGCGGCAGACAGGCAGCGGTTGCTGGATTATATGCGCCAGAACCCCGCCGAGTTCGTGGACTTCAATATCCCCTGGCAGATCAGTATCTCATATTCGCTAACGTTCAGCGAACAAGTGAAACCGGACTACAGTGGATTCGAAAAGATCTATAATTCGAACGCCAACTTCAATGGCAGTTTCAGTCTCACTCCCAAATGGAACTTTTCCGTGAATGGCTTTTATAACTTCGATACGAAGAAACTGGAGCCCTTCTCGATGTCCATCTCACGGGAGATGCATTGCTGGCAGCTGTCGATCAACGTGTCGCCCGTCGGCATCTATCGCTACTTCAACTTCACCATCAGTCCGAAGTCGGGAATTCTGCAGGATTTGCGGATCAACCGCACGCGGAGTTACCGTACGGCGGCGTACTAAGCAAGTAAGATCAGGCAGGGAGAACTCAATTTTTCCAGGTGCTCATCTATCGCGATCGTCCACAGGACTTCGTTGATCGTCGCCAGGCATCGCGGGGAAACGGTGTGCGACATAGTAATCCTTCATTATCTCGAACGATCGGTTCTTCAATTCCTCCACACTGAGGCCTTCGACCGGTATGGGCTCGAGAAAGTGCATGCGGATCTTCTTAATGGGCCAGAAGAAGAAGCTCTTGTTGGCCGGTAATACTTCTGCAGTATTGAAGATAACGGCCGGAAGTATCGCCTTGCCATTGTCGATGGCAAGTTTGAAGGCGCCATTATGGAAATATTGCAACGGTTTATCAGTCTTATTTCGCGTTCCTTCGGGGTAGATGCACATGTGCATGCCTATCCGCAGTATTTCTTTCATCTTGCCCAGGCTGGCCTTCCTGCTCTCATCGCTCTTCCGGTCTACGAGCACACTGCCGCGTTTATAGATGAGACCAAATACGGGGATCTTTGCCAGCTCGCTTTTGGCAATGGTCTTATTGGCGCCGGGAACGAAGGGCGTCACGAGCGGCACGTCCATGAAAGAATTATGATTGGAGATCACGACATAATTCTCTCCCTTCCTGAAATTTTCCTTTCCTTTTATACTGATGCGAATGCCGCTGAAGAAGAAGAAGACGCGCATCCAGGTGCGCGATACGGCCTGGAAGACCTGTGTGCTCCTGGGCTCCTTCCACAGACCGGCGAGTGCAATGAAGATGAATGCGACGATCATAGTGGGCACGAAGATGATGAGCGCCCAGAGGGCGAACACGCGGCCAAGTATG